>CANCOG010000001.1 GCA_947379685.1 Flavipsychrobacter stenotrophus
GCGAAGTAGAATGATTTACGTGTCTCGGTTGACTGATAACGGTATACAAACCAAAACAATACAGTTTGAGTAAGAAAGAACACGATACCAGTTACGATAAGTGTAACAGTAAACATATTGTCATAGTTGACACCATTTTCGCAGGCGGCAACCGGCAACATCAAAGGTTTGAAATACTCGTTGCATTTCCAGATACCATACAAGCTAACGAGGAAAAATCCTACAAGTAACCAGGCAATTACACGATTGGTTTTAAACTTCACAGTTTCTTCACCCCGCATCA
This sequence comes from Flavipsychrobacter stenotrophus, assembly GCA_947379685.1. GTDB lineage: Bacteria > Bacteroidota > Bacteroidia > Chitinophagales > Chitinophagaceae > Flavipsychrobacter > Flavipsychrobacter stenotropha_B. The sequence continues at coordinate 284 of CANCOG010000001.1, forward strand.
CCGAAGCGTACTCACTTGCCTTTCCTATCTGGTAGATGATTACAAAAACCAGGAATATCAATAGTATTGTTATAAATCCCGACATGGTCGTTCAGCTTATTTTCTAATTAAATTTATTACTTCTCTTTCCTTATTTAATAGCTATTCGCACTAGGCGATGTGTACCACTGTTTCTTTCAGCATCAAGTGATTGTTTGGTACCAGAGAAGACTTAGTTAATGTCTTCGAAACCAACAGAATCATTAACCCTGCAAAGCCCATGAATGTACCAATCTCGTACCAGTTGATGTGCCAATGCTCACCTACTGCACCTGGCATAATCATTTGATAAAAATCCAACCAGTGACCGAAAATGATCAGCATCGCGATAAAGGTTACAGTAAAATAGTTCCTCTTACTTGGGCGGGACATCAATATGATGAATGGCATTACGAAGTTGATGATAAAGTTCGCGTAGAACACAACGCTGTATGGTCCCTGCTGACGCATTTTGAAATATACAGTTTCATCAGGAATATTTGCATACCAAATCAACATGTACTGAGCAAACCAGAGGTAAGTCCAGAATACAGTGAACGCGAACATAAACTTAGCAAGGTCATGCATGTGCTCCTTAGTTACCAAACCAAGATTACCCTGATTCTTAAGATATACAACCCAAAGCAGAATCAAAGACATACCGCTTACGAAGGCACTTGCAAAGTTATACCAGCTGAACAAAGTAGAATACCAGTGTGCCTGAACGCTCATCACCCACAACCATGGTATAGTGCTCATTTGAGACAAACCATAAACAATGAGGAACAACCCGGATAACCTGAATACTTTCCAATAGATCTTAGTGTCGTTATGAGGAGCAGACTCCTGAGCAATAGAAAGCGAACGAAATTTGTTACCGAAAAATCCCCAAAGTGCAACTGTTGCCACGGTAAAACCGATGAACATACCTGGATTCAAAAAGGCTTTCTTGCCAAGTAAAATTTTATCGGTACCCGGTGTAACCCAAGGGTAAATAGGATTATGACCTGTAGAGTCCCTAAATCCAAAAATAATAGCACAGGTAACAATTGCTGTGATAACACCAAATATCCAGGCGTTTGCGCCAATTGCCTCTGGAACCCTGCGGTATGCAGTAAGCCATGCGCCCTGTGCAAGGTTAACAGCCGCCTGAACGAAAATACTTACACCTGTAATAAAGGTAAAGAAAACGCTATTGTGAAGAAGTACGGCCCAGAAGCGCGATTTGTCGGTATCGGAGCTATCATGCCCCATAAGCAAAATTGCAATACCACATATCAGCGTCAACACACCCACACCTAACAGCATCATGCCGGTATTTCTTAATCGCGCAGGTATCTCAAAACGGTCATTCATTGTATGCTACTTTTATTAAAAACGATTGAATATTGTTTACTTAACTTTATTTGCGGCAAGCTTCTTTTCTTCTGGTTTAGCCTCTGCCTTCGCAGCTGTTGAATCAGCCTTAGGAGTCGCAGCAGCTTCACCAAATGCAAAGGCATCACCGCCATTTTCTGCCTGAACTTTCTTAATATAGGCAATAACCATCCAACGCTGAGCCTGATCCAACTGACTAGCATATGAACCCATCATATTCTTACCATACTTGATAGCGGCGTACATCTGCCCAACTGGCATATGCAGGTACTTACCATCTTTGAAATTTGCTGGCATTGCTGCAAACTTTCCACTGGCATAAAGAGGTCCGTTACCGTCGAGGTTTGTACCATGACAGATACCACAATAAATGTTGAATAACCTACCACCTTCCTTCATTTGATCCGCATCAAAACGCATGGCCGTAGTCATAGTCTTGTACGCAGTACTATCTCCTTCCATAAGATGATCAGGCATTGCATGATCTCTTGCAATAGTACCAGTAACAGGGAGCCTGTTAGTTTGGCTATCGCTAAAGTTAGGATTAGAAGTATATGATTCGTAGGCACGGGAATAAGCCATATCAGGCGTATAGACGTGACCCGGCGTGCGGCGCATATTGCCGGAGTCGCACGAAGCCAATCCGAGGGTTAACCCAAGGCCCGCTACTACTATACTTTTAATTTTATTCATATCCAAAGTAAAAATTCAAGAGTCAAACTTAATAAGCAAAATCCTAAACGATTTGTATGGTGTTTTGCGATAAACAACGCGCCCCACCAGTTGAAGAACCTGAGCGACTAGGCGTTCAGTGCCTCGTATTCTTCCTTCTTGTCCCATCTTCCGTACCACCAGCTAGCCTCTGCTTTCTGAATGGACGTTTCTTTAGCACCTGTAGACTGAAGGAACTTAATTACTTCCTGCTCTGATACGTGGTCATTCAACTCAAGAGCAACGACAAACATATCATCGCTCTGGCGTGGATGGAACACATGTTTCTTAACGCCTGGCATAATTTGGTTCAGGTAACAAAAAGTAAGTACCATCCCAACTGCTGCAAAGAGTACAGTTAATTCGAAAGTAACCGGAATCCATGCTGGTAATGCAAAATGGGGTTTACCACCATAATTCTGTAACCAATCGGAGCAATAGATCCATGAAATGAAACCGACTGCAGTAGACGTACCACACATACCATAAATAAAACCGGCAATGTGAAGGTCAGTATCCTTATGGCCCATAGCCACATCGAGACCGTGAACAGCAAAGGGAGTATAAATGTCGTGTAACTTATAACCGCTGTGACGTACTTTACTGACTGCAGGAAACAAAACTGCTTCATCATCGTAAGCCGCTACCGCAAATTTCTTTATAGCCATTATTAAAAATTAAAAACTAAACTTAAAAATTAAAAGCTCAACCTTCTAAACTACAGGCGATTAATGATGAGCAACTGCTGCATGTTCGTCTTCGTGGTGATGACTGTTAACCAATTCAACGAACGCTTCTCCAGTTTTTTCCTCAAGTGGAGCCATCGCTCTCTTGTAGTTGTCCCCAGATGTTTTCAGTACAAACTTAATTTCCGCAACAGCGATAACCGGGAAGTACTTTGCAAACAGGAAGTAGCAGGTAAAGAACAAACCAAACGTACCGAGATAGAAACCAACTTCAGGCCATGTTGGGCTGTAATATGCCCAGCTGCCAGGTACCCAGTCGCGGTAAGTAGAAGTAACAATGATAACGAAACGCTCGAACCACATACCAATGTTCACAACTATAGACATTACAAAAGTAAATGGAATGTTACGGCGAAGTTTCTTAACCCAGAACAACTGAGGGGAAACCACGTTGCAGGTCATCATTGCCCAATAGCTCCACCAGTATGGTCCGAGGATACGCCATTGGAATGCTGCCATCTCTCCCCAGCTTTGACTGTACCAGGATATGAAGAGCTCAGTGAGGTATGCGATACCTACGATCGATCCCGTCAATACGATAACCTTATTCATTGCCTCAAGGTGACCAATAGTGATGTACTCCTCAAGGTGAAGAATTTTCCTTGTAATAACCAGCAGTGTATTCACCATTGCAAATCCGGAGAATACCGCACCAGCTACGAAGTAAGGAGGGAAGATCGTTGTGTGCCAACCTGGAATTACAGAAGTGGCGAAGTCAAAAGATACGATTGTGTGTACTGAAAGTACAAGAGGAGTAGAAAGACCAGCCAATACTAAGGACAAAGCCTCATGACGCTGCCAGTTCTTTGCTGTTCCAGTCCATCCGAATGATGTTAAACCATACATCATCTTGCGGAAATTGGTTTTTGCCCTGTCACGGATAAGTGCGAAGTCAGGAATAAGACCAGAATACCAGAATAACAATGATACCGTGAAGTAAGTAGAGATCGCAAATACGTCCCAAAGAAGCGGAGAGTCAAAGTTAGGCCAAAGTGGTCCGCGAGAGTTAGGTAAAGGTAAAACCCACATCGCATCCCATACACGTCCCATGTGCCAGATCGGGAACTGCCCCGCACACATTACGGCAAAAATGGTCATCGCTTCAGCTGCACGGTTTACACCCGTTCTCCAACCCTGCCTGAATAGCAGCAAGATAGCGGAGATAAGCGTACCGGCGTGACCAATACCTACCCACCATACGAAGTTGGTGATATCCCAACCCCAGCCGATGGTACGGTTAACCCCCCAGGTACCCAAACCCCAATAAACTGACCAGCTTACCGAGAAGATCCCAAAGGCCAAAAGGCACAACGCAAAGAAAAAGCCAACATACCACATGCGCCCCGGCTTGCGCTCAATAGGGGATATGATATCCTCAGACACCTGGTGGTAATCTTTGTTCCCATCAACAAGCGGTTCTCTTACAAACGATTCGTACTTAATATGCATAGCACGTAATTAGTATTTTTAGTAGTGAAGCAATAAGTGAAAAATACACCCTCACCTCTTTTGTAATCTATATAAACTTAAAATCAACTTCAATATTCACTGGTCATTATTCAGTAAAGGCTTTACCCGATACTAGATATGATCATTATAGAAACCATCATTCTTTTCGTCCTTCGCATTCATCAATTCAGTGTTACGAATCTTCGCCAGGTAATTTACGTTAGGCAAAGTGTGAATGTGCTCAAGTACGTAGAAAGTACGTTCTGCTTGTTCTTCGCGACGCAACTTATGAATATTACTTGTCTTGTCGTTAACATTGCCGAACATAATTGCATCTGAAGGGCAAGCTTGCTGACAAGCTGTACGAGCAGCGCCATCTTTCATTGGGTGACCAGCTTTCTTAGAAGAAAGTTTGGCTTCCTGTAACCTCTGAACGCAGAATGTACATTTTTCCATTACACCTCGGCTACGAACCGTAACATCAGGATTCAATACCATGCGGGTAAGATCATCATTGATATCATCGCGACGGTAGTCTTCATAAATGTTATCAGCAAAACAATCTGCACCATTCCAATCCATCCAGTTGAAGTGACGTACTTTATAAGGGCAGTTATTCGCACAATATTTAGTGCCGATACAACGGTTGTAAGCCATTTGGTTCAAACCTTCACTGCTATGGTTGGTGGCAGATACCGGACAAACGTTTTCGCAAGGCGCGTTGTCACAATGCTGACAAAGCATTGGCTGGAAAATGGTCTGTATTGAATCAGAATCATCAGGTGTTCCGCTGAAATACCTGTCGATACGTATCCAGTGCATTTCATGATTTTTCAGAACATGCTCCTTACCAACTACCGAAACGTTGTTTTCAGCCTGGCAGCCTATAACGCAGGCGCCGCAACCAGTACAACTATTTAAGTCTATTGAAAGACCCCATTTAATGCCATTGTATTCGTAGTTAGGATACAAGGTACCGTTTTCACGATAGCCTTCTTCCATTTTGGCATCAGCAATTTTTTCTTCTTTGGACTCCTTACCTTCTTCTACAAGTGGCGCTTCTGCGAATTCACCTACTTCTGCAAAACGCTCCTTCATGAGCACCTTCGGATCTTTTGTAAACTCCTCAAGTGTGAACTCATGTACTACAGGGCGATGCTCGTAGCTAAGGTGGGTCTGCGTAATCGCGATATCATATTTATCGGCCGTTGCAGTATAAGTTGCAGCTACAAACGATTCAATGTTTACGCCATTGTAAGTTGTAAAAGGATAAGCATTCCTGCCTCCTAAACCTGTTGCGTTATCACTTGCCGCAGCACGGCCCACGCTTTCAACGCGACCATAACCCACTGCAACTGCAATAACATCATTATGCATACCCGGTACTACAACAATTGGCAGATTGGCGGTATATCCATTAGCGCCTTTAACTGTAATAACGAGCTTTTTAGAATCAACTTCGTTGCGACCGTCCAACTCAGCATGCAGTGATTTAGCCATCTTTGGCGAAACACATGCGTAGTTATCCCAGGTTGCTTTGGTAATCGGATCTGGCATTTCCTGTAACCATGGGTTGTTACTCCATGGACCGCCATAACCGATTGATACTTTCTGATAAACTAATACTTCTGTACCGGTGCTTGCCTTTTTCCCCTGAATTTTCGCGATTGCATCGTTTACATTACCTGCAAAAGTAGCACCGCCCACAGCAACTTCACCTGCTGGCTCAATAACGCCATCCTGTAAAGCCTTTTCGAAATTAGCCTGACCGCCTAGTTTATTTGTCCAGTATTGTTTCCAGAAATCAGCGTAGTTAGTGGTAGAACCCATCCAAACCATCAATGAATCCTGGAAAGAACGAGTCTTGAACAATGGTGCGATACCTGGCTGCATCAAACTGAAGTAGTTTGACCTTGGTTCTGCATCACCCCAGCTTTCGAGGTAGTTGTGATCAGGAACCAGATATTTACATTTCTGTGCAGTTTCATCCATACGCTCACCGAAGTAAACAGACAATGGAACTTTAGAAAGTGCATCAGTAAATTTCTTTGTGTCGAAATAGTCATACACCGGGTTTACACCGTGCATGAACAATGAACCAACCTGTCCTGAAGCCATAGCCTCAGTAAGCGCTACCATTTCGCTGTCAATACCCTGCCTGTAATTGCTGGTAGTTGTCCAGTTAACTGTAGTGCCGTTAGCACCTACTTTATCGTTAATTGCGTTAATTAAGATTTGTGTGTTAACGTCGTTTGTACCGCAAACGACCATACCACCACCCTTCTTAAGATCAGCAGCGGCTTTACTAACGAGTTCACTCAACTTAGCAGAAAGTCCTGAAACCTTTGCTCCGCCGGTAACTTCATTGTATAAAGCAATTGCAACAAGACCCATTTCCGATGGACGGCATGTAGCCCTGTGGTCGGCCGCCGCACCAGTAATAGTGTGGTTGCTTTCAACCTGGTAGTGACGGGAAAGTTTCAGATTCTTAGCACTGATCCTGCGTCCTTTTGAATACCCTTTGGCGAATTCAACAGGAGACAACCATGTACCTAAGAAGTCCGCACCAAGACTAACAATAGTCTGTGCTTTTTCGAAATGATATGTTGGAAGAGTTTTCTTACCGTAACAAGCTTCGTTAGCCTGTAGCATTCCTGAATAAGAAACCGCATCATAAACGACGTGTTTCACATTAGGGAACTTGGTCAGAAACTGAGCAATAACGTCTTTGGTAGAAGGGCTGAGAATAGAACCAGTAAGCAAGTAACCTGGCTTAGCAGCAATTCCTTCCTTAATTACGCGATCAATAGCCTCGAATGTTGCTTCCTGGCATTCAACTTTCTTATCTTTTGCAACAGGAGAACCAGGGAAACGAAGGCGGGCCTTATCATACATGTTCAGAACTGAAGCCTGAACCCTTGCAGATGTACCACCCCTTGTAATTGAGGACATTTCATTGCCTTCAACTTTAATAGGGCGACCGTCACGTGTTTTGATAATAACAGCACAGTAATCGCCACCATCAACAAATGTAGATGCATAGTAATTAGCTACACCCGGTACAATATCCTCAGGCTTAATTGCATAAGGTATTGCTTTACGGACAGGCATTTCGCAACTTGATACCACAGTGGCAGCAAGCGTGCTGAAACCCAGGAACTTTAAAAAGTCGCGACGGGGAGTGGAAGCTCCAAGAAGGGTACCGCTCAAATCGAACGGAAGATCTTCCTTGAACTCATTTTCCAAAACTTCCTGGTTAGCAGCAGGATTATTCAACTGTTCCAGATCCGTCCAATATTGCTTTTGAGACATATATTAATTCAAAATTCAAAATTCAAAATAGTCAGTCTAAAGTCTAAAGTAGAAAGTAGAAAGCTGTACCTATAACTTATAAAACTAATTACTAAAGCTGTTTCATTCTAAAAGTATCAAGCGAGGCTTTTTACTTTTTATTTTTTCTTAGTAGTGGCATTTCTGACACTCAGTACCACCCAGTTCATCAACGGTTACACCTGTACGTTTGCCAGATTTAATTTCGTCGTGGTATTTCTGGAAGATATCGTAGTACTTGTTGTCGAATTGTACCTGAGTCTGACGGTGACAGTTGATACACCATCCCATTGACAATGGAGCGAACTGGTAAACTTCATCCATTTCAGTGATCTGGCCGTGGCAACGCTGACACTGTACCTTACCCACCTTAACGTGTTGAGAGTGATTGAAATAAACGTGATCAGGCAAGTTGTGGATCTTTACCCACTGTATTGGTGTTGCCTTAATGTTTCCTTTCTCGTCAGTGATATATTTCTTAGCGGCTGCATCCCAACCAGCATATTTATACAACATCTTGATCTGCTCGGTACCGTTGATTGTCTTTCCTTCAGCTGTTACAAGCGGATGATCCTTTTCGCCTGTATACTCACCAATTTGTTTGTGGCAGTTCATACATACGTTTGTAGAAGGTATCATTGCCTGCTTGCTCTTTTCAGCACCAGCATGGCAATACAGACAGTTGATCTGGTTGATGCCTGCGTGCACCTTATGAGAGTAGAACAAAGGTTGCAGTGGCTCGTAGTTCTGCTGGCGGCCTTCGTTGATGGCACCATTTACTAACCAGTAACCTGACATGATAAATACTACAATTGCAACGATAGCAATAACAACTTTATTTCTGTATAAAGGAATTTCCTTTTCGTTAGGAATACCTGACTTTTCATTTGCAGACCGCATGAGCGCCTGATTGGCACGCCACAGAATAACAACCAATACCAATAGAGACAATGTGATAATGGTATACAGGAAGCCGTTGCTTTCAGCTGGCTGGCCTTCGGTACCAGGTTCTTTTGCCGCAGCGACTGGTGCTTTAAAATCATCAACATATTTCAGGATGGCATCGATCTCCTCGTTTTTCAACTGAGGGAAAGCTGTCATCGCAGCTTTGTTAAATTTGTTGTAGATATCTACAGCGGTCTTATCACCACTGGCAATAACTGCTGCAGAGTTGTGCACCCAGTTATAACCCCATTCCTTGCTCGGGAATGTCTTGTCGATATTCTGGAGGGCCGGCCCTGTCGCATCCTTTAACGGATTGTGACAGGAGGCACAATTGGACTGGAAAAGCGCCTTGCCGTCCGGAGCGGCTATAGCTGAATTATTAATCAGTAGCAAAGCAAAGATAACTGCGAACGCACTCCGGGAGCATATACGAAACAGTTGCAATATTGATTCTGGCACGAGTATGATTTTGAACATTAACTTTCCTTTATATAAAAAGCGAGGGCAAAACTACAACACAATGCTGAAACTTAAAACACATTTCTGAAAAAAGTTTTCTCAGTACTGGCGCGGGTTTCAGATGATTGTTAAGAATATTTTTTTTGTAAATGTCACAATTTTGTCACCGAAAAACCTCAATTGGCCCGCATTCTGCAAGAGTTGGGGCAGGTTTGCCCCGAAAAATTGGGAACTCCCTGGCAATGCTGAAATTACTGCCCAATTCGCAGGAAATAGCACATTTTTAGACCCAAAAAGCAAATTATCATTCACATTTAACTTTAATTGCATAATTTAATTCACAAAATAAACATCTCTGCATAAAAACTACTGGAGGCGAGTGTACATGCATGGAGGCTACCCTTTCCAGTGGTCAATTCCCATGAACGGTTGGGGTACAAAATAGCTTTCCCAAATACTTCTGGATAGGTTTTGAAACGGACAATAAATATCATAATCGTCTAACAAAGGCTTAATGTCGTCGAGCTTCACCCAAAAAAGTTGCGTAAATGTTGGTGGCGCAAATTCATACTCCCAGTTGTCAAATGCGGGGCTGATTCCCTCAATTTTGATAGTGGTTTGACCGGTATTGGCATCGAAATTCCAGGATTGCAGTACGCGATAATTGTTGAATAAATCCAAATTGACATCATGCGAAATTATTTTTGTCACAGTCATCCCTATTGCCGTGTCTTCCACAACTATTGTTTCTGGGGTAAATTTTACTAAAATATCTTTTGAAGCAATCGGATTAACTAGCCTTCCATTTTTGCAATTATAGGCTGTGATAATGTTGCCGCGAACTGAATCATATAAACGAGCAGCCAAACTTATTAAATCATCTTCTTCACGCAAATGTCCACGCTGAAAGATCGTATCGTAGCATAGTTCTGTTTTAACCTTAACAATCGCCGATGCCCGGAAAGCATAATAAATTCCACTCTCTGAAGTGTCACAAAACAGATGTTCATATCTGAAATGATCTTGCCAAATGTATTGATTCAGCCTGTTTTTCAAGCTTTGTTCGTGGTCTTGCACCAGCGTGGTCATTAAATCATCCCAGCTTAGCCAAAATAGATCGTAGCTTCCCCGGTAGGCAAAATTTGTGTCGTGCTGTTCCTTTAACAAGCCAACAGCAATAATTTGGATACGTGTAGTTCTCGAAACTGGATCAAACACCCAATCTTCCATCACCCTCAGTCGATAGTCTTTAATTGTTGGAAAACTGTCCCGGTGATACACTTTCTTTTTATAGACTTTATACCCAACACTATCCACCAAATCTCTGCCGATATCATCTTTAGGGCAAAATGTATTTATGATATACTCCCTGGATGTTACCGGTTTGTTATCTCTTGCTTTTTGAAAACTAAATGGGTTAAAAGATCTTACCTTTTGCTGCACGGAAAGCTGCTTCAAATACTCCAGCAATTGAATATCACCAGTTTGGGCATGATGCAGCTGCCCCCGAAGATCAAGTGAGTCCCTTGTATCAATTTCTCGGCTCACTGTTTTGATCCACCGTTTGGACACACACGACTCATTGCTTTGAGCGAACACCTGAAGGTTACCCAAAACAATTAAAATAAAACAGCAGAGCACCCTCGAAAGTTTCACAGATATGATTTACCTGTAAGATAGGAAGTAATCAATAAAGTAGTGAATGGATAAAACGGTACACCGTGGCGATTTGACAACTTTTTAAAAGTTGTCAAATCTACCCGTAGGAAACAGTCCTGAATTTGTTGGATGAATTAAATAGCGATTTGATTCTATTGCTATGATAAAACACCATTGACCATTACTTCGCCTCACTCAGCGGAAACGACACAGTAAATGTGCTCCCCTTGCCAGGTATGCTTTCTACCTTGATCTTGCCGTCATGGGCCTCAACAATGGCTTTGACATAGCTCAGGCCAAGCCCGAACCCCTTGACATTGTGCAGGTTACCCGTATGGGCTCTAAAGAAACGTTCGAAAATACGGCCCTGGGTTTCCTTGTCCATACCAATGCCATTGTCTTTAATCTTGATAGCAAGGGTACCTGTATGGGTATTAAGGGTCTCTACTTCAATGTAGGGCACCTTATCGGAGTACTTAAGTGCGTTGTCCAAAAGATTGAAGATGATATTGGAGAAATGCACATCGTCGGCCTTGATAATATGTTCATGCGCATTTAGCCTGAGTTGTAATACCCCGCCTTTTTCCTGAACCTGCAGCGCAAGATTATCCGCAACTTTATTTATAGCCGCGTGCGTATCAATGTCAGTGAGATTGAGCTTGATCTCTTCTTTTTCAAGCCTTGCAGCCTGCAGAATTTTCTCGACCTGCTTATTCATTCGCTTATTTTCTTCCTTGATCATGCTGCTGTACAGCTTTACTTTTTCAGCGTCATGAATCACCTTTTCATTGGTAAGTGCATCGATAGCAAGGGAGATCGTTGCCAATGGCGTCTTTAGCTCATGAGTCATATTATTGATGAAGTCCGACTTGATCTCAGATAGTTTCTTTTGATTGAACAGCGTTCGTACGGTTACAAAGAAAGCCAATATGATAATGCAGGTGAATACGATTGATGCTACAATCATCCACCCCATTTCTTTAATAACCTGGTTCTTGTCCTCGTGGATGGTTAAGTAAAGTGTTTCCTTAGATCTCGGACAGTCCTCTGGCGATAGTTCAATGTTCTGGGCGGAATGAATATCTGTAACCTTGAATCCGTCAGATTGAAAAATTATATTCCTGAAAAAATTAGTAACGCAATACTCGTATTTGTATTTGACGTTATTTTCAAACAACGCATGGTCAACCAACTCCTTTATTTCATCATTCGTAAAATTACCAATGAGGGTAAAGTTATTTTTCAACATGTATTGTTTCGACTCTTCGTTTATGTAGCCCAAGTTTTGCTTGTACAAAAACCTGTCCTGAACCAATTCCTTGGTTTTAATTAACGAATTATCGACACCTGTAACAAATTCCTCCCGCTTCATCTTAATGGCATTCTGGATCCAGGACATCTGGATGAACAGGATGCCGATCACCGAAAGGGAAATAAGCACTACTATCAGCGGGAAAATTCTTTTCATTGTAAAAGCAAATATATGCTACAACCAAAGGTAGCAAATTGCAACTACATGAGTTTAACGGGGGTTTAACCTTTATATGAATGCCGGCAGGGCTGAAAAAAATCAGTACTTTGGCGCAACAAATATCATTCGATGAACAGGTTTTTGATACTTCTGGCCCTTGCAATCGGCTTCGTTCCAACTTTATTGGGTGGCGAACATGAGTCGACCTTTATTACCCCTTTTGAGCAGTCGGATGGTAAAAAAACGGCAACTTACAAGGAGGCTGTCAATTATTACAAACAGCTCGATGCAGCCTACTCCACCTTAACCATCCAAAAGGCTGGCAACACCGATGGCGGTAACCCGCTGTTTGTTGTGTACTATTCTGCCGATGGCGATTTCAATAAGGAGCATTGGCACCGGGAGGGCAAGGTAATTATGCTCATCAATAACGCCATACACCCGGGTGAGCCCGATGGCGTTGATGCTTGCATGATGTTGATGAGGGATGCCGCAACTGGAAAGATAAACATTCCTGAAAACGTAGTACTCGCTGTTATTCCGATCTACAATGTCGGTGGCGCACTGAATAGAAGCAGCTATAGCAGGGCGAGCCAGAATGGCCCGGAGAGTTATGGCTTCCGAGGCAATGCGCAGAACCTGGACCTTAACCGCGATTTCGTTAAATGTGATGCAGCCGAAACCCGCTCAATGGAACAATTATTTACCGCACTGGATCCGGATATCTTTATTGACAACCATGTGAGTGACGGAGCCGACTACCAACATGTGATTACCTTGCTGGCTACCCAACATGATAAACTGGGCGGAAAAACCGGTGACTTTATGTACAAAACATTTACACCCTCCTTGTACAAGGACATGAAGAAAAAAGGGTACGAGATGGTGCCTTATGTAAATGACTTTGACAACACACCCGACAATGGCTGGCGCGAGTTTTATGAGTCACCGAGGTTTTCGAGCGGGTATGCGGCGCTGTTCCAGACCATTTCCTATGTACCAGAGACGCATATGCTCAAATCATTCAAAGAACGTGTTAATGCTACTTTCGCCTTAATGCAGTGTATGGTTAAAGAGGCGGGAGCACATTCGGCCGAGATTAAGGAAGTGAGGGCTGCGGACAGGACTGCACTAACGGGCACAAAAGAGTTTGCACTTGACTGGAAACCTGATACTGCCAGGCATGACATGGTGAGCTTTAGCGGATATGCTGCTACACACAAACCAAGTGAAGTTTCCGGTTTGCCACGGTTATTTTACGACCATACAAACCCTTACACAAAACAGGTGCCGTTCTACGACCATTTTACGCCTACCAATACTGTTACGGCTCCTTCAGCATACGTGATACCGAATACCTGGAAACCGGTTATTAACCGGCTCAAACGCAGTGGCGTTGATATGCAACAACTGAAGCACGACAGCTCAATAACAGTGACAGCTTATCATATTGACAATTACGAGACCGGCCAAAGGCCCTATGAAAAACACTACCTGCATAAAAATGTTACGGTAACTGCATCACCCATCACGCTCAAATTCGCAAAGGGTGATTTCATCATACCCCTGAATCAACCAGCCAAGCGATACCTGGTTGAGACCCTGGAGCCAACGGCACCCGACGCCTTCTTTGCCTGGAATTTCTTCGACGGCATATTGCAGCAAAAGGAATACTTCAGCGACTACGTTTTCGAGGATGTAGCAGCCGACCTGCTCAAAAAAGACCCCGCCCTGAAGGCGCTGCTTACCGCCAAACAAAAGGAAGACACCGCCTTCGCCAGGAATGCCGATGCCCAGCTGGACTTTGTTTACCGCCACTCTCCATGGCTGGAGCCCACATTTATGAGATATCCGGTGTATAGAATCGAGAAATGATAATTCCGGGGTAAAAGCTGCATTGAAAGGCAATAATCATTTAGCTTCGGGCAAAACGGTTTGATTTTTGCGGCATATTTTTCTGAAAATCCATATATTCGTGTTAAGAAATTCCCCTAACCCCATGAAGAACCTGTTTATTCTGCCATTAGTTGCGCTAACTAGCGTACTTGTTTCCTGTAATGGCTGTAAAAACCCACAGCCAACTCCTCGCCAAACCGAGATATTGTCAACTATTGTTTTTGAAGGAGCGAACGGTTCTTCCGATTCGCTGGCACTTACGTGGCACGACAACTATGGTATGCTGGGCAGCGCGACTGGTTACATTAATGTAACGATAGATACCATCCAAAGAATAATGGCCTACTCTCAACAAAGCAGGTTCTTCCTGCATCACATTTCTTTCAGGAATCCCACCAACGGCACACTCATCAATACTATTACGTGCGATTATGACGGTTACGGAAATATTAGTTCCTACAACAATGTAGTTAGTTCAGCTGGTAGTCATTTTCAGAACATCGGCTATCACTACACCGATTACCTGAATGTAATTTCAAAAGATTCAGCCGGTGGACCCGTTGCCTATTATGCAATGCGGCAATATGCTGACAGCCCCTACCGTTATATGCTCCAAAAGTGTGTGATTATTGACAGTGTGCGGACTGCTACAGGAGCTATTGATACAAGTATACGTTGCGAACTCATTTTTGATTCTGTCACTTCTGGTGATTATGCCAACGCAACGGGCAGGGAACGATACACTGTACCTGCACTCTGGCTGCTGGAGTGCACATGGAATAACACGATATATAAATTCAGCGACTATAACTCAGCCCTGGCCTTGAATACTTTTTCAACGCGGCATATTGCATCTGACTATGCGTCGGGAGCCACTTACCCGGTCAAAACTCAGAACTATTACCGGCATGATACATTGACTGCATCATACAACTATAGCTATATTGTGAACGTCAACGGACATATTACCCAAAAAACAATCACTGATAATATAACTGGTAAAAGATACAATACACAGTACAGGTACAAAATGATGGACACCTACCACTAAAAACTCGAGTCCGAAACTCAGTATCCGTTAAAACAGAAATTGACGAATGATAGGAACAAAATTCTGTGCGAAATAAGAATACTGGAAAAGAATTCTTGTGGGTTGCCTTGGGCTAGCCGGAAAAACTGGGCATCTGTATTTAGCCATTAACATTTTTTAACTTGCTAAGTACGTAGGAAAGGAAAATGACTGACTATTTTTACAAAAAATAGTCATGAAACACCTGCTCTATAAACTCCTTTTCTGCGCATTCGTTAGCGCTCTTTCCTCTGCAAATTGTTACGCTCTAAAACCTTCCAAAACTTATGCTGCAGTACCCGACACCCTCCACCTGCCTTTTGAGCAAAACACAATAACAACGTCGGATAACTTTCATCTGAATTCATGGACGTTCCTGCCAACAAAGGAAGCCAACAATAAAGTGACCCTCGTTCTTGCATATGCTGATGCAGGGAACATGTCGTGGTGGTTGAGCCAGGCGAGTATTTTCTCTCAGATGGGCTATACTGTCGTACTTTTTGACTATCGCGGATTCGGAGCAAGTGATCCATTTTCTATCGATAGTAAAATGCTCTACTACACCGAATTCGCGAATGACCTGACAGCGGTAACCAATTTTGCCCGAAAAAAATATCCGGGAAACAAAACCGGCATCTGGTGTTTTTCAATGGGAACAATCATAGCTTCACTCGCGTATAACGAAGCAAAACCTGACTTCATCATTGCCGATGGATTTGTAACAAATCCATCGGGCATAAAAGAATTCTATCACCAAAAGAACGATGAGATAATGCTACCAGCAAGTGCATCAACTTACGAATCGGCCCTCAACAAACTAACCACACGCATGCTCATCTTCTCAGGAGCAACAGACAAGGTCACAACTGACACATCGGTTACTGCTTTCAAAAAAAAGAAACCCGGAATCACCATTTACAAGCATAAAGGCGGGCACATGGAAGGCTTCAACCTCTTGTCAAAAGATTTTCCGGGTTCAGAATATGTGGGTGTGGTGAGTCGCTTTCTGAAAATTAAATAATGGCGCCTTGAAAGCTACACTACCTGGTTGCGTAACAAGTCACCAAATTTATCGGCATGCCTGATCAACCTGGCTTCACCATTTTCTATCATTACTTCAGCTGGCTTCAGTCTTGAGTTAAAATTGCTGCTCATCTCAAAACCATAGGCGCCTGCATTATGGAAAACAAGGTAGTCCCCCTCTCTTACTTCATTTATAACTCTGTCCCAGGCAAAAGTGTCCGTCTCACAAATATTTCCGGCAACGGTATAGATACGTTGAGGGCCATTAGGATTGGTGATATTGGAAATGCGATGATAAGAGTCATAGAACATAGGCCTGATCAGGTGGTTAAAACCTGAATTAACACCTGCGAAAACGGTAGCCGTTGTCTGTTTGATTACATTCACCTTTACCACAAACGAACCACATTCACTCACAAGGTACTTGCCTGGCTCAAACCATATTTCCAGTTTCCTGTTATACTCCTTTTCAAACTTAGTCGCAGCATCTGCCACGCGGGCACCGAGTGCGGCAACATCCGTCTCGCGGTCATCTTCCTTATAGGCAACTTTGAAACCACTGCCCAGATCAATATAGTCCAGCTCCTTAAAATTACTGGCAATACCAAACATGATATCCAACCCTTGCAGGAACACGTCAATATCCTTTATCTCGCTACCGGTATGCATGTGCAGACCTTCTACATTCAGCTTTGTAGTCTTAACAATTCGCTCAATATGACGCAACTGATGAATGGAAATCCCAAATTTGCTGTCAATATGCCCTGTGGATATTTTATAATTACCACCTGCCACAATGTGCGGATTGATACGGATACAAACAGGATATTCGCTGCCAAATCGATTACCAAACTGCTCCAGAATGGAGATATTATCGATATTTATGCGAACGCCCAGTACTGTGGCATCTATAATTTCATTAAAGTCGACGCAATTAGGAGTGAACAAAATCTGCTCTGGCAGGAACCCTGCCATAAGGCCCAGGTTCACTTCATGAATGCTCACACAGTCAAGTGAAGCACCTAATGACTTTAAATATTTAAGTATATTAATATTGGTAAGTGCCTTACAGGCATAGAAAAAGCGTGTTGGGTGTGCCTTGAATGCATTAGTGAGCTTTTGATACTGGTCTGCGATTTTCTCGGCATGATAAACATAAACTGGTGTGCCAAATTCGTTGGCTACAGCTATTAACTGGTCGTTGGTTATTGGTTGAAACATGGCACAAAAATAGGGGATCGCTGAAATATTAGCTCACCCCACCCTGCCAAGGCCATTTTAGCATCTGATTTCGAGCCGTTTTTAATGATACGCCAATATGTAGTTAATAAACTTCAAATCTGCATTCGTACAATTTATGACTTGCCTGTAAATTTTGTACATTTGCCGCTTCTCATTTTAGCAATACTAATGCAATTAGCACAACGACTGAATTCAATATCAGAGCCGCAGACCATTAAGATGGCCAAATTAAGCAGGGAATTGAAGGCAAAAGGAATAAACATTGTAGACTTAAGCCTTGGCGAACCTGATTTCAGAGTGCCTGACCACATTAACACTGCGGCTATTGCAGCCATCAATGACGGGTTTTCAAAATACACACCCGTGGTTGGTTACCCTGAACTACTCGAAGCCATAAGTGCAAAACTCAAACGAGATAACAACCTCAATTACCCGCCTAACCAGATCATCGTTTCCACCGGAGCAAAACAATCACTGATGAATGCGGTGATGAGTATTGTTGACCCCGGTGACGAAGTGATCATCCCCACACCATTTTGGGTAACGTATGCCACACAGGTGGAAATGGCAGGTGGTATAGTCCGTTACATACCTTGCGGTATTGAAGACGACTTTAAACTGACTCCCGAAAAGCTGGAGGCTAACATGACTTCAAAGACCAAATTGTTCATGTTTTCATCACCCTGCAACCCTTCGGGCAGCGTCTATTCAAGAGAAGAACTTGCCGGGCTGGTTGAAGTATTTAAACGCCATCCCTATGTCGCTATTATCAGCGATGAGATATACGAGTATATTAATTTTGCCGGCGGCCACGAAAGTATTGCCCAGTTCGATGAGATTAAGGACCGTGTTGTTGTGATAAACGGTATGTCAAAAGGATTTGCAATGACCGGTTGGCGTGTAGGATATATGGCCGGCCCCAAAGAAATTGTGCAGGCATGCGAAAAGCTGCAATCTCAGGTAACATCCGGCACAAATGCAATTGCACAAAAGGCATCGATTGTCGCATTGATCAGCGACCTGGGTCCCACCCGAAAAATGGTGGAAGAATACAAAAAACGGTGCGAATTTGTAGTCAACGAACTTAAGAAAATGCCTGGAGTTAAGGCCAACCAGCCACAAGGGGCGTTCTATGCATTTCCTGACATCAGCTCATTTTTTGGGAAGAGCGATGGAGAACATACAATAACCAATGATGTAGATATGAGTATGTACCTGCTTAATGTTGGCCATGTGTCAACAGTCTGTGGAAGTGCTTTCGGAAACTCCGATTGCATCAGGCTATCTACTGCAACCACAATGGAGAATTTGAATGAAGCAATGGTCAGAATGGGTGCAGCTCTCGCTAAGCTCGTTTGATTCTGCTAGTGACGATTGACCGGGGCTGGATATACGTTATTTTGAAAGTAACTTGATGTAAGCTGCACTGAAAGCAGGCGTGGGAATGCCCAGCCTTATCCCTTCACGAACTACATAACCGGTTAATGTCTCCAATTCTGTCAGGGATTTGCCGTTCAGAAAATCACTGTGGAGTGATGACGTCGCTTCGTATGGCAGTGACCTTAGCTTGTTCAGTGTTTTACCGACAATGTCGCTATCTACCATTATACCTTTTGCCCGTGCCAAAGCAGCTACTTCTTCAATGAGTGCGGTAATTGCTCCTTCTTTTTCAGTAACCAGCTGCCCTATCCGAAGGTCGAAATACGACGTGGCCGTTGCAGTTGGCGCAATGAAAATAAATTTTTCCCAAACAACGGAGGAGATATTGTTGGACATCGTTGCTTCAATACCAGCGCTGGTAAATATTTGTTCAAGCAATTTAAGTTGGTTATTTGCAGGTCCATCTACGCCGAAAATCAACTTCTGGATATTCCCAACATTTTCAACCACCCCAGGCTCCTTAAGGCGGGCAACAATGTATGCGCACGCTGAAATTACTTTGGCATCAGGTAATACTTCAAGGATGCGTTCAACAGCGTCTACCCCATTTAGTAACGGCAACAAAACAGTGTCAGGTCCGACGCAGGGTTTTATTTGCTCAATCGCCAGGTCTAAACTATAGGCTTTTGTACAGACAATTATAAAATCAGCTATGCCTACTGCATTTGCGTCATCGGTCGCCAAAGATGGTACAGCAACAAATTCATCCTGCCCTTTTATTACCCGAAGACCAGACTTTTGAATTTCATGAAGATGTGCTCCGCGTGCAATAAAAATCACTTCAATGTTCCCGTCGTTTTGGTAGCGACGCGCCAGTAAACCACCAAAGTACCCTCCTACTCCGCCAATGCCTACGATAACGATTTTTATTGTTTTGCCCATATTTATTTTCAGTTACTTCGTCTAAACTAGCGTATAATTCCAGAAAAAACGTCAATCCGGCTTAAATATTGCACAATACTGCCCTAAACGTCGTCTATCCCTAACTTTAGCTATCTATGTCTTTTGTCATTTGACTTTTAACTATTAACTTTTTAAAATACCTTTGCACCCAAATTAAAAAAACCATCCTCTATGGCATCTAACAAAATACAGGAATTATTAGGCGACAAAGCCGAGTACTACTTAGGCCACACGTGCCAGACAATTGACAAGTCTTCCATACACCTGCCCTCTCCAACGCACATTGATGACGTATGGTCTCAGAGCAATCGCAATATTCAAACTATTCGCAGCATTAATGCTTTGTCAGATAACGGACGTCTGGCCGGTACAGGTTATGTTTCCATACTTCCTGTTGACCAGGGTATAGAACATAGCGGTGGTGCATCATTCGCTCCAAACCCAATATACTTCGATCCTGAAAACATTGTAAAACTCGCTATAGAAGGTGGTTGCAACGCTGTTGCTTCTACTTATGGAGTTTTGGGTGCTGTTGCTCGCAAGTATGCACATAAGATCCCAATGATCGTAAAGATCAACCACAACGAATTCATTTCTTACCCAAATAAGTTTGACCAGATCATGTTCGGCACCATTAAGGATGCATGGAACATGGGTGCTGTTGCCGTGGGTGCCACTATTTACTTTGGTTCCGACGAAAGTGCACGCCAGATAGTAGAAGTAGCCAAGGCATTTGAATACGCTCACGAGTTAGGTATGGCCACCGTACTGTGGTGCTACCTGCGTAACAGCGGCTTCAAAAAAGATGGTGTTGATTACCATGCTGCAGCTGACCTTACAGGCCAGGCAAACCACTTGGGCGTAACCATTCAGGCAGACATCATCAAGCAAAAATTACCAACAAACAATGGCGGCTACAATGCCATTAACTTTGGTAAGACGAGCAAGCTGGTTTATGATAAATTAACTACCGATCACCCGATAGACCTTTGCCGTTACCAGGTAGCAAATTGCTACATGGGCCGTGTAGGTCTTATTAACTCAGGTGGTGAATCTAAAGGCGCTACCGATATGGCAGAAGCAGTAATGACTGCAGTTGTTAACAAGCGTGCTGGCGGTATGGGTCTTATCAGCGGCCGTAAAGCATTCCAGAAACCAATGAACCAGGGAATAGAATTGCTGAATACAATTCAGGACGTTTACCTAGATAGCTCTGTTACAATAGCATAATCTCAGTAAAAAATATCAATAAGCAATGGCGCACTTTTTAGAAGTGCGCCATTGTTGTTTTTAGACCTCCGGTCTTTTTACTTTCGCGACGAGGTAACGTCTTCAGTTCAGCCCTCTTCTTCACTTGATATTATCTGGGTTCGATGCCCTTCGAACCATAACTATCTGGAACATGTCAAAACATAAAAAAGCCGGCTCAAATGCTTTTGAGCCGGCTCCTAATTTTGAATTAATTGGACACTATTCTATCACAAAAGACTTAACAGTATTGTCACCGTCTTCCGCACAAAGCAATTGAATATGATAAACTCCTTTAGCCCATGTGGTAACAGAGATGTCTGAGTGACCTTCAAATTGACCCTGCCAAACCGACTGGCCAAGCACATTATAGACAATTGCGGTAACTTGTTTGTTAGCCGGAGTTGTAATATGCAACGTCTCAGAGGCTGGTACCGGATACAATTTAGTTTCATTAGCCAGGCTATTTACCTGGGCAACACCACTTCCAGATGTTGGGGCACCGGTATTATGAGTCACGGTAATGTCCTTGCCATTAATATTAAAGAAAACGTTACCACTACCCTTTACTTTAAATCTAACAGTAGTAGACGTAGTTGCCGGGTTGGGCACATTTATAGTGGCAGTTCCAGTATTTGGGAACGTGCCAACCGTGTAAGGCCATGAATGCCCACCGTCAGTAGACATGTAAATGATCACGTTGGAACAACTAACTGGAGCAACATCTGTTCCCGCTTTATCCCATGTAATAGTTTGCGATGTAGCCCCGTTGTAAGAAATACCTGTGGAATTCTGACTGGTAACGCCAAACCCTTTGAAAGTTGGTGTTTGAACAGCGTCGAGATGTATGGTATCATCAGGGAACAGGAAGCAGCCTTTGCCGTTCATGATATCACGCACTACCATCTTGAAGGTAAGGAAACGAGCAGTGTCGGGCACTTTCTCACCTTCAGCACCTTCTACTCCGGCATTGCTGAGGGTGCCATTAAGCACCATGCTCAACTTAGGGAAAATGCGGCTGGGATTATACACTGGCTGATAAGACCTGAAAATAGGACCTCTTTTAAACGTGTTCACCAATTGTTTACCAAAGTCGCCGAGGTTCCATTGCGCCCAGCAATAAGTAGTTGCTGTATCGGCCACTGAGTCAACAGCCGTTGGTCCTGTTAGTTCAAATGGTGTTTTGTAAGGAATAGTATAGTTGGCGCTAAAAGTTGCCAGACTAACAAGTTTATTACCGGTAGAAGTTGCAGTTGCACAGGCATTTTCAGAACCTGTAAGTTTAGTATATATCTGTACAAGACTTGAAGCACTGAAATAAGGATCGCTGTGCATCTGCAAATCATCAGGACTGCAAATGCCTGCATAATCCATTATTGTAGCTCCGCTACCTGGCTCATAAGCAGTTGTATTAACTGCATTGCCACCACAACTACCATCAGCATTATTGTTGAACGTATGTTCGGAACCAAACTCGTGGCCCATTTCGTGCGCTACGTAATCTATGTCGTAACCATCACCAACAGGTGTAGGGCTTCCAGTTACGCTTCTACCCTTTGAACCTGTGTTACACACTACGCCAAGGCTGGAGATACCACCGCCACCAGTGGTGAAAACATGCCCCAGATCGAAATTTCCACTTCCAATTCTGTTCGTACACTGAGTCTGGTTAACACCAAGGCATGAAGTTCCGCTACCATCAATACTATAGAAAGGATCGGTACCATTCTTACTACCAGTATGTGTTGGCCATATCAGGGTATCCTCGTGAGCACAGAAATTCATATGGACAGCAAACTCCCGCTCATAGACACCATTGATCCTGTTCATAGACGTAGTCATTTTGCTGAATGATGCGGCAATCGTAGGTGTTGTCATCCCAGTCGCAGCAGCACAATACCAACTGTCGGCTGACAAAGCCAGATCGTAGGTACGCAAGTTCCAGCCACCAGCTGTGCGCTGTGCGAGCTTTGGCAAACCCTTCTGCGCAATATCCATGCTTTCCCCGGCCGGGCCGTCTTCGTCATGACCTTTAACTTCACACTTCATCCTCTTGCTCATATCACGGTACTCATCTCTCTTATAGTGCACCATGTAAAAGCCATCATGAAAATTGTCATAAGGGTCGATCATGCAGGTGTTTTCACCATCAAATATCATTGCGTGAAACCCGTAAAGTGTAAAATCAAGTTTGGCTGTTACTCTTGGGTCATTGGTTGCAACAGCTGAAAATGTCTTTATTTCAGGATACTTTGCGGCCATTTCGTCATGCATCATTGGACTTTGCCAAACCTTAAAACTCCTGAAAGTCCCATCTGGCATGGGCAGTTCAACTATCATGCCTTCATCCGGGTTAACAGACAACCCAAACATCTGGATCTTGATCCACGACTCATTGAAAGTAAATACCTTGTATTTCAAAGGATGAAACACTTGAACATCGGTAGACGGGGCTTGAGACAGGGGAACAGGTTGCCACAAACTACTTCCAGCCAAGGCGACTTTGCCCGATAGGAGGCCGGAGATCAAACTCACGCAAATAAGAAACTTTTTCATTGAAATTTGGAAGATTAATATTTAGAAGAACTTTTTGACTCGCTCACTTATTGAACCTGCAAGTTAGGTAGATTTAATAAAAATATAAAAAATAAGTGGCGAAAATTGACTATCAAGTGACCAACTTTGTATTTTAGCATTAACAATGGAAACAACCTTAATAAAACTGAGTTACAACCTACTAAATATAGGGATAGCTTCTCATCAGTTTTGGGAAAAGCTGCGGGACAACCGCATTTTTGCATTCAGCGGAGAAATGAGCGCAGGCAAAACAACTTTTATTCACACGCTTTGTGACTACCTGAAAGTGGAAGATGTTGTGAGCAGCCCGACTTTTTCGTTGATCAATGAATACCATTTTACTGAGCAAGGCAAACCATCCATTATATACCACATGGACTGGTACCGCATCAAGAATGTGGAAGAAGCAATCTCTGCTGGAATCGAAGATTGCATTGCACAGGCGAAACTGAATAATAATATTTACTGCTTTATTGAATGGCCGGAAAAGGCCCTGCCACTGCTTCCTAAATCTGCGCTCTGGATAAAAATTGAAACTGACGATATCACTGAAAGAACCATGACGGTTGGCCAAGTAGATTAGCCGGGCAGCAGCCTTGCTACAGGTATCTGCACAATACAAAGCTTAATTTTTAACTAATTTGCAGTGATTGGAGCAACTCACCCAATTAGTTTATACTATATTTGCCCAAACTTTATAAAACAAACCAAAAGCGATTTGAAGTACCGTAACGCCATATTCATTGTACTCCTGATTATTATTGCTGACCAGGCATTGAAAATTTTCATTAAAACTCATTTTTGTAATGGTGATGATGTAAAAATGCTCGGAGGCTGGTTTCATTTGCATTTTATTGAAAATGAAGGGATGGCCTATGGGCTTAAGATCAGCGAATCCGTTATTGGGAAGCTGTTGCTTTCTTCATTCAGGCTTGTTGCCGTAGTTTTCGGTTTTTACTTGTTGAAAAGGCTCATTACCAAGGGATACGGTAAGGGCATCATCATCTGCGGTTCGCTTATTCTTGCGGGAGCCCTTGGCAACCTCATTGACAGTATTTTTTACGGACTTATTTTCACTAACAGTCCTGCCTCCTGTTTTTCTGGCAGTTATGACAATTTCACCACAATGCTGCAAAACCAGAACCGGGAAGCAGTGGCACATTTCTGCAAGTTTGGTGCAGGTTATGGCAAGATTTTGCAAGGCAAGGTGGTGGACATGCTTTATTTTCCTGTAATTGATTTACAAATGCCAGCCAAAGTACCATTTCTGGGTGGTAAGCAGTTTGTATTCTTCGAACCAGTGTTTAACATTGCCGACGCTGCAATCTCCGTTGGTGTAATTACATTGGTTCTTTTTCAAAAGAGTTTTTTAACTAAAAAAAGTGCTGAGACTACAGCAATTCCGCAGATATGAGTGAAGAGCTGATGCCTATTAATATTTGGCTTGCAGGACGCAGTTATCGCCTGCGCATTAAATCTGAAGAAGAATCAGCTATCCGCAAAGCTGTTAAACTGGCCGACGATAAGATCGCCGAAATGAAACGCGCATATGCAGGCAAGGACATTCAGGACTTTATGGCAATGGTGTTGCTTTCCTACGCGGCAGATACAGCTGTTGACGCTCTAAATAATCCATTGCTGAAGGCAGAGTTGGAAAAGATGGGCAATAAGATTGATAAGGCCTTGAAGATTGAGGCCGTTGAAGCAATAGCAGCTCCAGCCGAGAATTAATCCCGCAACACCAGTAGCCCCCCATTATCATCAATCCGCACAATTCGCGACGGTGGCCGTTTAGTACTGTCATCCTGTCTGTGCCTTACTACATAGTCAGCTCCTGTAATAATTGCACGGTCAATATCAACAAACAATTCCGGCGTTGGTTGCCCGCTCAGGTTAGCGGACGTGGAAATTATTGGTTTGCGTAAACGCTTGATGAGCGCCTTACAAAACGGGTCCGATGTTACTCTAATCGCAACGCTTCCGTCTCGCCCCAGCACATTGGAGGGAAAATCCAGCCCTCCATCATAAACCACAGTCGTGGGCCGTTCAAATCTTTCTACAATTGAAATAATGTCGGGATGAGGGGCCGCAACAAATTGAATCACGTCCCTGGCTTCTGCCAGCAATATGATCATGCTTTTATTGGCAGGCCGCTGTTTCAACGCAAAAACCCTTTCAACTGCCTCCGCATTCAGGGCATCGCAACCCAGGCCCCATACGGTTTCAGTGGGGTAGAGAATCACACCGCCTTCATTTAACGCCTTTACGCAGTTTTTTATGTCGTCTTCGAAATCCACCATAACAACTGTTCATTTTTAATATCTACAGCACATTTAAAATGCCCTTCAGGACAACGTTTTCTTCCATGTATCCCGCACGGTTTGCAATATAACTCGTAATCTATTTCTACAATCTTCGAGTTTTCGCTCTGGGGGCCAAAACCGTAGGAAGAAATAGTGGAACAAAACACACCGGTTACGGGCGCATTCATGGCTGACGCAAAATGTAGTGGTGCCGAATCATTGGCATAATTCATGGCAGCACCCTTCATCAAAGCAGCCGACTGCAGGTAGCTAAGCTTTCCACAAAGGTTCTCGCCGCGTTTGCTGGTTGTTTGTATCATTATAGACTCGCCAAGTTCCTTATCATCCGGCCCGCCAATAATGTAAATCTTAAACTTTTCCGGCAGTAACTCCATCAGTGTTGCCCAGCGTTCTACCGGGAAGCGTTTGGTAAACCATACAGACGATGGCGCGATGCAGATGTAAGGCTCATCCTGATATTGCCTGACAAAATCGAAATCGGCAACCGATGGGTGCAATTTTGGCAGAGTGGGCTTATCGTCCGTGATATCGGCAATCAGTAACTGATATCGCTCCGTTTCCATGATAAACTCCTTACTGTAAGGCGCAGCTATGTCATGCGGAGCACTTTTTGTAAATGAGAATGCAAAAGGGTTTTTATTGAACCCAGCTGTGTAGCCTGCACCGGAGAGAAACATTACAAACCCAGAAGTCGGAAATCTGTGCGGACTAATGATATGCGTATAATGCTCCTTACGCACGCGCATCGCCATTTTCAGCAGGTTTCGCTTTTTCTGATGACGTTTGTTCCATATCAGCACATTGGTAATATAGGGGTGATTTTCCAGCAACCCTTCGTTACCCTTACGTAACAGGAAATCAATTTGTGAGTCAGGGTAAAACTGGTGCAATTTTTCTACTATGGCCGTAGCCAAAACGACATCACCGGTAAATGCAGTTTGTATAACCAAAAATTTATACATCGGCCGCAAAACTACGACAGAATGTGTTTTCAGAAGGTTTTAACAATAAAAATATTCGAAATTCAGAAATTTGGTACTAAATTTGTTTTACATCTTTTGTAACCTTAAAATTAAAATTAGGAAAAATGAAAAAGCTGATTCTATTACTGGGCGTAGTACTTGTGTTTGGTACCATTGCCGAAGCCAAGGACAAAAAGAAGAAAAAAACAGAAACTACAGATCAGGCATTACAGCTGAATAATAGTACCGCTCTTCCTACAACCAATGGCACCCCGTCCGCTGCGCCATCTACGACGCTCAAATCTGACGATATGGCGTTCGGTGATTTGACGCACGATTTCGGGACAGTATTAGAAGGCCCCGATGCAACCTGCAAATTTACGTTTGTAAACAAAGGCACTGAGCCGATCATTGTTCAGAAAGCACAGGCTTCTTGCGGTTGTACAGTACCAACCTATTCCAAAGAGCCAATTGCACCAGGACAGCAGGGCACAATTGATGTAGCATTTCATACTGCCGGCAAACCAGCGGGAGCATTTAATAAGACGATTACCGTTACATCTAACGCAGGCGTTAAGGTGCTTAATATAAAGGGAAGTGTTGAAAAAGCTCCGGCTTCTTCAGTACCTGAGAATACATCAATGATCAAAACAAACTAGTAACACCGATTAAACAATAAATTTTAACCACTCAATAAATCAAAAATGAAGAAAGTTGTTATTACGCTTTTCTGCCTGTCGATATGCACATTGGCTGTAAGAGCACAGGATAAGAAAGGTCAGGTTCCACCTCCTCCGGTGCCAGCACCACAACAGGCAGCTCCCGTTGCCGCACCAGATCCTGATGCAGGTGTTTTCAAATTTTCGGATAAAGACAATACGCACGATTACGGCGAAGTTCCGGAAGGCCCGACAGCTGAATACGATTTTGAATTTAAGAATACGGGTAAAAAACCAATCATCATCACAGAAGCACATGGTTCGTGCGGATGTACGGTTCCAAAATGGCCTACTGAGCCAATTTTGCCTAAGAAAAAAGGTGTTATTCACGTAACTTACAACACTGATCACCGCACTGGTCCTATCAGCAAGGAAGTTACTATCACTTCAAATGCATCAGAAAAACAAACGGTATTACATATCAGGGGTACAGTGAAACCAAGGCCTACAAGCAATTCTACTGCAGCGCCAGTTCCACCGCCACCACCAGCTCCGGCTCCGGCTCCAGTTCCGGCTCCAGGACATTAATTTACAGTATTTCAGCTATGCCACACCTCTAAAACGTGTGGCATAGTTTTGTAAAACAAAAACAACTTCCATGAAGAAAATCCTATTTATAGCATCATGCCTGCTTTTCACAGGCGTAGTGAACGTGAGCGCTCAAAATAGCCGGCAAGAAGCACTACCATCGACTCAGAAAGTAGAAGGTCCTATGTTCAAGTTTAAGGATGGCGACACTTTCGACTTTGGCGAGATCGCTTCCGGCCCCGATGCAATTCATGAATTTTCATTTGTGAACACCGGTAACCAGCCACTTATTATTATTGATGCAAAGCCATCATGCAGTTGTACTACACCGGAATGGCCCAAAGAACCAATATTACCCGGAGCCACTGGCGTAATAAAGGTTGGCTATCACACCACTAAAGCCGGCCCATTTAACAAGGAGGTGTATATTCAGTCTAACGCCATTATTCCATCGGGGGAGAGGAGATACACTATCTACATAAAAGGACAGGTTAAATAACAAATCAATACCACATTGCAAGCCCCGTTCTCCGGGGCTTTTTTATTGACAATAAATTCAACAACTATAAAGTATACTTTTTCAAAACGTTGTTGGTGGCTGCATAGCAAAAAACACAATTATACTAACTTTATATTTTTTTAGACCATTAACACTGCATTAGAAATAAATCAGACGAATTCCTTTCAATTTCTTAATTGTAATTGTATTTTTGAAAAACACAAATAAATTGAATTCTATGAAGAAACTCTACGCTTTGTTACTCGCAACAAGTTTTGCTGCTGTAGCCAACGGGCAAACCTATTGTACACCAGTCTGTTCGAATCCCTCAGGAGGATGTACTTACGGACCTGTAACAGGCATCAGCATTCCGGGTTCATCCGGCACACTGGTTGACACGTTGGGATGTACAGGGTCTGGATACGAAGATCATCATACACTTACAACAATGACCTGCAGTTTTGCACCGGGTGGTACCTATTCGGCTGCCTTTACCGGTTCAAGCCCTTCTCCAAAGAATTGCCAAATGTGGATCGATTTTGATAACGACGGTACTTTCGCCTCGTCTGAATCTATTGGCGGCGCCAATTCATGGGGCTATACTGCTTCAATCACATTAACGATTCCGTCCGGTGTCTCTGCTGGTTCTTTCCGTATGAGGTTGTGCGAAGAGTATGCAGGCTCAGTACACTACCCTTCCATGAATCCATGTATGGGGGCATCTTCTTACATGTTTGCTGATGCAAGGGATTATACAATTTCCATTGCCTCCTCTTCCTCCGGCTGCTCTGGCACGCCTTCCGGTGGCTCAGCAACCGCTACAACTACTTACTCCTGTGGCAGCAATGTGAAAACATTAACCGATGCAGGTGCAAGCACCGGATCTGGCATTACTTACCAGTGGGAAGAGTCGTCAGACGGCGGCACTACCTGGACTAGCATTGCAGGTGCAACAGGAACCACCTGCTCGTTCCCCGAACCAACTGTAAATATGTTGTACAGGCTTGTAGTAACTTGCGCGGGAAGTAGTACTACTTCTTATTCAAGCACTGCCAGCATTAGCATGGACAGGATTGCAGGCCATATCACATATAGCAGTGCAGCTCCAGATACGACTTCACTTAAAGTATGGCTGATCTACCACAATACTTCCGCTGGCACATTAACTGCAATTGACTCTGTAGTTACCTGCCTTGATAGCCTTACTCCTTACTACGAGTTCAACGGAATGGGAGCAGGCAATTATCTGGTTAAAGCTAAGTCGCTGGATGTCACCAGTTCTATTCCTGGCGTAAGTGGTTTTATTCCTACTTATGGCACATCAAATTACACCTGGAGTTCAGCAATAACAGTAAATCACTCTGGTCCTTATAATACACAGAACATCAGTATGCTTTGGGGTGTTGTGCCAACAGGTCCTGGCTTTATTGGCGGGCTGATTTCATCGGGCGCTGGCAAGGGCACGATTGGAGATATTCCCGCAGTTAATATGTTGGTATACCTGCAAAATACAGCTACCAATGTGCTGACCCAAACTTACACTGATGCAACGGGAGCATACTCTTTCAATAACATAGCCAACGGCAGCTATATCATTTATCCTGAAAAACTTGGTGATACTACAACCCACTCAGCTATTCAGACTTTGACTACTGCAAATGAACATATCACCGGTGTAAACTTTAAAGAACACACCAACCTGCACACCATTACGCCCATTACCAGCACAGGCCTGAATAACGTAACCCAAAATATGCATTACGTTATGACAACGCCGAACCCTGCTAGCAACGCCCTGGCTATCAATTGGTATTTGGATGCGTCTGAGACGGCAGAAGTTGCAATTCTGGACATTACTGGTCGCGAAATAATGCACAATACTATACTGATGAACGAGCAATACGGAAGTGCAAACATCGATTGCTCTGCTTTTGCTAACGGCGTGTACTTTATCCGAATTAAATCAGCAAGCATTAACTATAGTGCTAAGCAAATGATACAACATTAAGTATAACATTACTGTTTTTCAAAAGAGCTTCCGGACGTCCGGAAGCTCTTTTATTTAATATAGCTTGCAGCCTTGACTAATTTGAGCAACGCCCTTCTATAAATGAATCATAGAATTTACCATTGTTTCGAAAAAGCTATGCGGTTTTCATGACTATGCTCCTTAAAAAGAAGTACTTCCTGACCATAATCAGTATTTTTGTTGATGCCGGTCAGATTTCACATGGTGGATCTCCGGTAGTATTGCATTAAGTAATATAATTCAATTATAATTGACATTTTCTTAAAAAACCAAAATAGCCTTATGAACAAGATATGCCTTATTGACGACGACACTATTTGCAACTTTCTTCACGAGCAAATCATCAAGGACTCCGGACTGGCAGAAGGAATAACCGTTTTTGACAAACCGGCGGTTGCAATACGTCACCTCCGTCAGCTGGCGGAATCCAATCCACAAATGTTTCCGGATGTCATTTTCCTTGATCTCTGCATGCCATTTATGAACGGATGGGACTGCCTTGAAGAACTCAAGACGTTTCCTGAAGTATTCAAAACATGCAGGGTATTTATTCTCAGCTCATCTATAGACCCAAACGATCAGGAGAAAGCAAATGGCTATAGCATAGTTGCTGGTTTCATTCCAAAACCGTTGAAAGCTGGCATATTGGCGGAAATAATGCCTAATCCAAACCAAAAAATGTGTGCATAAGAAATACCATATTATTATTCTCGAGGTCTGCAAAAAAAACGGGATAACCGCCACGAAACAAGCAAATTAAGCATAATTTAATAAATATGCTTCCTTGAATTAAACCAGACGGCAAGAAAATAGTCAAATTGCTCCAAAGGCACTCAATTTTGAAATAGTACCGAAATTCAGAATCAATTCCCGGCTTGACCTTTATCAAATGCGATCGTCGGATTAGCTGATATTTTTGCCTTAAACATTGCAACATGGTAAAGGTAAAACATATTAGCTTATTTTTTTGGTTACTATTCCTTTTTACAGGAATCGCTGGCCTGTTTTGGTATAACGAATTAAAATTCAATTTACCCACCCCCCTTCCTGCTCAGTATCATCGAGTAAATACCGACACGTACATAGATCTTAATTCCAGAGTTCAGGGATACGAAAATAAGCCGGTCTTCCTGCATTTCTTCAACCCTACCTGCCCTTGTTCAAGGTTCAACATGCCTCATTTCAAAGCCCTTGCACAGCAATATGGCGATCGCCTTTCATTTGCTGTTGTTGTGATCAACGGCAAAAACAAATACACAACGACTGAAATTCAGCAAAAGTTCAACCTGAAAATACCTGTATATTTCGACACATCCATAGCAACACTTAGCGGCGTATATTCTACACCTCAGGCTGTTTTACTTGATGCTCACCATAATCTATATTATAGAGGCAATTACAATAAAAGCCGCTACTGTACTGATAAGCAAACCAATTACGCCCAAATAGCTATTAATGCATTTCTGAACAACGAGCCCAGCCCGGTTAACAGCGCTTTTGCACTAACTGCCTACGGATGCGAATTACCCATCTGCAAAAAATAACATGAAAAGTTTAGGCCAACCAAACAACCCCCATATAAGTGCTTTTTTGATGCAATCAAAAAAAACATCCGACAAACTGATGGATTACTTTTTGTTTGCTTTTTTTGCAGGCGGGCTACTTCTCGCCTTTTTTTACGAAACATGGAGTATAGGGTTTGGTGTTGGTATCTTGTCGCTTACTGCATACTACTCTGTAAAAATCGCCCTACCCGATTCAAATTTATACCAATACGTACTCAGCACAGTATATGGCATTTTTATGGCGCAATATATTTACCAGATGCACGGGCTGTTCGAAATGCACTTTATTGCCTTTATTGCCAGTGCCATTTTAATCACATACCAAAACTGGAAACTACAAATACCATTGGCCATCATAGTACTTGGCCACCACGTGCTGTTCAACTATCTGCAGTATTCAGGCATAAAGGAAGTGTATTTTACGACTGGCGGCTTCATGGACCTGCAAACATTCTTAATACATGGGGCCCTGGCAACATCAGTCTTTTTTATCTGTGGTTTATGGGCATACAATTTCAAGAAATATGGTGAGGCCCATATTAATATGACTTACAAAATGACCCAGCTACAAGAGGAAAAAGTACAACAGGAAAAACTCTTCCTTGCCGAACGACTGCTTTCAGAGGCGCAAAAGCTGGCGCAGATGGGCAACTGGAACGCCGACCTGATCAATAACGAAATATTCTGGTCAGAAGGCATCAGGCACACATATGGCGTAACAAACGATGTCAAAGGGAGCCTGGAGGCCTTCCTGGCAATAGTTCACCCCGAAGACAGGGAAATTGTTGAGATAGAAATGCAAAACGTGCTGGATACAGGAGCATTACTGGAATCTGAATTCAGGATAATAAGACCCGACGGCCAGGTAAGGTGGCTGGCCAGCCAAACATGGGTAAGACTTGATGAAGAACGTAAACCGACCAGGATCTTCGGTATACAACAGGATATAACTGACCGCAAACATGCCGAACAGGAGAGTCTGGAACTGATGGAAAATCTCCAGCGACAGAACAAGGACCTCCAAATGTTCGCCTACATGGTGTCGCACAACCTGCGGGCACCCATAGCGAAGATAATGAGTATGGTAGAACTCTTTAAAAAGAAACCTGACCTGCGGGAACAAATGGTGGACCTCATTGCGAACGAAACCGTTGATCTCGACCAGGTGATCAAGGATATGAATGCCGTTATTTCTTCCAGGCGAATCGACAATAAAGAACAGGTGTTCGTTTTGTTTGAAACCAAACTGAACATGATAAAACAAGTGCTCGAAAACGACATTAAAGCCAGCGACATAGTCATTACCCATGACTTTAAATTTGCTGAGGGCCTCACTACAATAAAAAGTTACCTGTATAGCATTATGTACAACCTGCTTTCCAATGCGTTGAAATACCGCAGAACCGAGGTGCAAACACTGATCCATTTTTCATCGGGCGTCAGAGGTAAGTACATCTTTCTTTCGGTAGCCGATAATGGTTGTGGCATAAACCTCGAAAAAAACGGAGAAAAGCTTTTTGGCCTGTACAACCGCTTTCACCCCGAACATACTCAGGGAAGGGGTATAGGACTCAACCTCGTTAAAAACCAGGTGGAATCACTGGGTGGAAAAATTGACGTGGAAAGCACACCTGGTGAAGGTACTACCTTTACCGTATGGCTTCCCACTGGGCCGGTAGTTGATGGTTAAGGAAATATGCGCAGCACTTTACTTATTTTCTAATCAATCTGCATATATTTCCCTATTATTCAGCTATATCTTTTACTTTCGCAGGTAAATTCGGGGTGCATGAATATTCGTAATAATTTTGGTCTGTTATGGATTGGCGCTTTCTGCCTTTTCTCCTGTAAGGATATGGCCAGGAAAAACCACGGACCCATTAGGCTCGGTGATACTTCCACAATTGTAACCGAAAAAGACCCGCAAAAATTACAAGACCTTGTCAGGGACCTCAACCCGGTAATTCCTTCTGCTGTTCCGGTTGATACCCCGAAGCCCGTAGCCAAACAAACACCAGCCGATACTGCAAAAAAAGCAACTGTTACTGCTGCACAACCTGCCGCCCCAGCCCCATTGCCTTCCGGTCCCGGCCTGAAAGCTGAATTTAAAGAACTCACTGTCGTGATACCCAACCTGGCCGCAAAACTTTCAGGATCAGGAAACCTGCAAAAAGCAAACGGTGCGGTCTATACCTGGACCAGCGGCAACATTGTCGGCAACGTTTTGCACACAACAGGCAACGTTACCAAGGTAGCCCAGCGTTACCAAAGCATTGTAATATTGAAGACCAAGAGCGGCAACCTGCCCCTCGAAGAGCTAAGTGAAACAACCCCATGGCAGTTGGTTAATGGTGGCAACAATGCCTACCCTGTTTCCGGCCTCAGAGACAACGAATTGAAATATGCTGACACCGATGCTGGTGACATTAAAGACGCAATATCCAAATCCTGCAGAACCCGTCACCTGAGCTCAAAGAAAAAGCAGGAATTCCTCAGTGCCCTCGGCAATGCCCGCACAGCCAACCAACATCCCCTGTTTGTCACACTCCGTTCTGTAATGTGGAAGATAGATGGCAAAGACCCCAGTGGCAAAATTTTCTCAAAGCAGATACGGATTGATATACCGTTGTAGGGTGACGCCCCACCTTTTTTCCCACGAAGGTTGAACAACAATTCATTACTCTTTACGCGCTCAGGTTAATTTTGTTGTTTCAAAAACGAGACCATTTTGGAGGTTATCAGTGTAGCAACTATACAGCAATTTTTAAAAGAAGGACATTTTGAACTGGAGCCCTCCCAGAGGAGATTATGTTTGCCAATATTGAAGCGTATAATTGACAAGTTACAAAGAGGAGCCAGGTTCACTGCAATTCACGTAGCAGATGGCAAAATAGTAAATGGGCACCACCGTTACATCAGTTATACTTTTCTGAAATTACCTATAGAAATTACTAACTGGACCAAAAATCAAGGGCAAGAATCCATAACCTGGGATCAGGTGATAATTGATGAAGCCGATTGGGACACTCCTGAAGAAATCGAAGATCATGAGCGGACTTCCTTTCCGTAGGGTGTGTTAAAGTCTCATATGGCGCGTCCAATATTTAAAAATATCCTAACTTTACGGTGTGAAAATCTTGTTGGATATAGATGGTGTAATGGTTCCTGCAACCTCCTGGAAACCTGCAGAAACGCTTGCCGATGGCTTTGCTGCCTTCAGCAGGAATGCAGTTGTCCACCTGAACAGGATTATTGCTGAAACAGGGGCTTCGATTGTCCTCACTACCTCGCACAAGTCGAGTTTTAGCCTAAGCCAGTGGCTGGAAATATTTAGCGCAAGAGGCATTAATGTTGGGATTGAGCGGCTAGACGACAATGCTGACAACCTAAGCAGGAAAGAAGAAATCCTAAAATGGCTGGGAACCGGAACAGAAGAAAGCTTCGTAATAATTGATGATGACAAGTCGTTAAATGGGCTATCCACAACCCTAAAAGAAAGACTTGTATTGACCAGCCCAATGGTTGGACTTAATGAATATCATGCGGATGTTGCAATTCATATTCTTTTGAAAGAAACACATGAATTAGTGTAAACAAGTCCTTTTTTATGAACAGGTTACTGAATTAGATAGCCTAAATCCATCCATATGACATTCTAAAAACCTACCATAATAGTTGTAGGCCTTTGAATACATTGTAATTTACTCCCCTACATCTTCTCCACCCTCTTCTGATGCCTGCCACCTTCAAAGGCGGTAGCCAGAAAAGTGTTGGCCATTTGCTGGGCGAGCTCCAGGGAAACAAAGCGGGAAGGGAGACAAATGACATTGGCATTGTTGTGCTGCCTGGCTAGGGCGGCCAGTTCGTCGGTCCAACAAAGGGCGGCACGTATGCCAGCGTGTTTATTGGCGGTCATGCAAACGCCGTTACCACTACCACAAACAAGTATGCCTGCGGCTGCTTTTCCATCTTCCACCATAGTGGCTACGGGGTGCGCATAGTCTGGGTAATCGGTGCTATCCAAACTATAAGTTCCCTTGTCTTCTACCTGCCATCCGGCGGCGATAAGTGCTGTCTTGATGGCTTCCTTGTATTCAAAACCGGCGTGGTCCGAACCAATTGCCAGTGGCAAAGCATGGTTAAATGTAGTCTGCATATTAGTCAGTGTTTTGCGATTGCTTTTTCAGTTTTGCTGTAATAGCACGTGCGCTGATGAATACGGATATTTCAAATAAAAGATACAATGGGAAGAACACCAGCAGGCAGCTGAACAGATCAGGCGGAGTAATGATTTCCGACAGCAAGAACAAGATCAGCACTGCATATTTACGCTTGTCGCGCATAAAACCGGGGGTAAGTACACCAATCCGGGAAAGGAAGTACACGATCACCGGCAACTCAAACACAAGGCCAAGACCGAGTATCAGGTTGCTGATGGTATCGTAATAATTATCTATGGTAATGATATTCTTAAACTTAGGACTCAGTTGGTAGCCGCCAAAGAAGTTAATGGTGTAGGGTGCCAGGATAAAATAAGCGAACAGCACTCCCATAAAAAACAACAGGGAACACCAGAAGACAATGCCGCGTGCATACCTTACTTCATCGGGTTTTAGGGCAGGCTTAATGAATTTCCATAATTCCCATAAAACATAGGGAAACGACAGTATAAAACCCAGCATCATAGAAACAGACATCCCCATCATGAACTGACCTGTAACAGCAGTATTCTGGAATTCCATTTTTATTTCACCCAGGCAAAAAGAATCATAATGAAAGAACCTGCCCAGCGCACAAAACCATTTGTAGGAAACGAAATCGTTATGAGCTGGCCCCAGAATCACCCGGTCAAATATCCACTCCACCTTGATAAACACCAGTATGGCCATGATTACGATCACGATCACCGAGCGTATAATATGCCAACGCAGCGCTTCCACGTGGTCGAGGAAACCCATTTCGGCTTCAGGATTGGTCTTTGTTTTATCCAGAATTGTTTTAAATACGCTCACACTGTTATATTACGGGGTGCAAAGGTAGGGTAATTGAAGTTATAGCCGTATGCAGGTGAATTATAAAATATGACTAAAAGCGCAATGCCTTAGAGTTTCGTTTTGAACTACAGGTTTCGCGCGAAGGCGCAAAGCCGCGGTTTCAACGAAACATCACAACCTATGCCTAAGAGCTATATTAAGACGCAAAGGCCAAATTACACTGTAACTTCTGATCGATGTACCGGCCGTCACCTTAGCGTCTTTGCCCCTGCGAATGGGGGCCTGCTTGCTCAATAATATGTTCACTGCGTCTTAGCG
>CANCOG010000002.1 GCA_947379685.1 Flavipsychrobacter stenotrophus
ACTTTTTACTTTTTACTTTTTACTTTTTACTTTTTACTTTTTACTTTTTACTTTTTACTTTTTACTTTTTACTTTTTACTTTTTACTTTTTACTTTTTACTTTTTACTTTTTTAATGGCATTTGAAGTATTCAAACGGCTCCTTGCAATCCTCACATTTATACAGCGCCTTGCAAGAGGTAGGGCCAAACTGGCTCACCATGGCTGTATTGGTGGAGCCACAATGGGGACAGGGAACTGAGTCGTCCTGGAACAAATTGAGTGCATCTATCGCTTTCCGGTATGGCGGTGCAATGCCATAAGCCTTAAGTTTTTCTTTTCCGTCTTCGCTCATCCAGTCGGTAGTCCAGGCAGGACTTAGCTGGTGTTCAATTTTTATTGAACTGATACCATGCCCAACCAATGCCATCCTAACGCCAATGGCTATTGCATCCATTGCCGGGCAACCGCTGTAGGTGGGCGTTATGATTACAATAACTGAAGTGCTGCCGCCAGCCACATCTAACTTTACATCCCGAACAATGCCAAGGTCAAGAATAGACAAAACCGGCACTTCCGGATCCTTCACATCGGCCAGCCACGTATACACCTGTTCCTTAGTTAATTCATTCATATGTCATCGCATTAATTTCCCAGATATACAACAGGGTTGTGATTGTTTACCAGCAGACTTCCGTTTGCCTGTTTAGTAATAATTAAAGCATCGGCAGGCCGAAGCATGAGTTCATCCAATGCCTCAAAAGTACGCTCTTCCGGGTGTTCCACGCTAAACCGGACAAACCGGGCCCTTTCCGGCAGCCTAAAATACACATTAGCTCTCAGCCAGAGTGCTCGGGTAACATATACACCTTCCTCATGCATGTAATTATTGTCAGCACTTTCCTTGCCAAAGGCTCTGGTAACGAATATTACCTTCCTCGAGCTGTCCATGATCTCCATGAACAGGGTTGGGTTACGATAGTCATGCGATGGCACTAAAAACCAGCACGATAATTCATACAACTGATTATCGAAGCTGGATTTAACAGACCCTTCCTTAAGTACTGAGTTCACGGTCTCGCACCACGGCAAACCAGACCTGCCAGCAAATGCAGCCTTTGAACTCATCTCTTTATCAAAATGTTCTACAAACCAGCTGCGAGCGGCTCCAGACAAACAGGTATCACAAACTGGCAAATTGTGAGGAATTGCCAGGGTGGCTTTCTTATCCAGCTCTCTGAGCCTGGCAGGGTAAAAGGCATAAATCTGAGCATTTTGGAAATGCCCAATTGAGTCCGAAGCCTGTAGGAGGTATTGCTGATCAGGATCTAACTCCACCCCATCCAATACAATCATCAGGAAAGGTTTGTCCGTCTTGATGTCCCTCAATATTGGCTTATTGGTGTATGGCCCGCCAACTAGTCTAACCTGTTTAAAAGCGACCTCCCACGAGGTGCGCGACATCATGGCGTCAACCATGGGTAATTGCAACTGAATGCCCGCCTGTATACCGAGTGCGACACCCCAGGCGCTGATATTCTCGTCGCTGCATTTCCACAATTTCTCTGAGCCCACCTCAAAAAACGGCAGTACCAGTGTTGCCTGAAAATCTTCTTTCCTGTATTTATGCTGCTCCAAAAACTGCCACCAGTGTTGCTGCCCTTTAGCAACGAAAACATCCCGGTTTTTGCGCCCGGTTTCCGCAACATTGTGGGTTCGGGCTATATACCCGCTCGCTTCAAAACTCCATAAACCCAAGGCGCCTAACAACAGAAGGTATCCTGCAAAACGCCTTCCTTTCGCGACACTTTCCGCATACCAGTGATAAATAGCGACAGCTCCGTAAATAGTAATAATGTAGTAAAATATCCAACTAAACCGCCCTATGGTCCTGAATTGCTTCAGCACAGAAACATAATTGAGCAACCATTCCATGTGCCAGATAAACGGCACGCCCATACTGAACAACAGCGAAGCGAATGCCATAAACAACCACACTCGCGGAAATGTATTTTCTTCAACTTGATTCCCTTTCGATACCGCCATTTTACGCAGCCAAAATATGCCGGAAAAGAGCAAAGTCATGATAACAACCAGCCCCACATAAGCATTCCCTTCTCTTACACCTACCGACTCAATTGGCCTGAATTGCCTGATGACAAAATTCCAGATGGGTGAGTGGACTGAAGTAACAACATCCTTCAGCATTGCCCGGTTTTCCATAATGCCAAACGGAGTCACTGGCCTATCGGTTACCGGATCTGTTATCTTTATTGCAATCCCGAAAACAACAAAAAACAGCAAAACACTTAGGAGGAGCGGGAGGACGTGCCTAGCTTTCTTTATGACTGACTCCCGGACTGTTACAAAATATCCCACACCATAACAACCAACCCAAACCAGCGAAACTGCAGCATAGTATGGATGCAGGAATGTAACCAGACAACCCATGATGAATATCCACAACAAGAATACATATCGCCGGGTCGCATGATACCGCAAAGTCCAGTAAAACAACATGGGTAAAATACATGACCACGATAATGCGTAATGACCCGATATCCTGAGCATCTGCGGGCTGCAAAGAGTAATCAAAGTAGCAAAACAAATTGCGAACAACGGCAACACCTGAAAATGGCGTAGTATTTTGTAGCAGTATACTATAGAAAGTACAAAACTCAAAGCTATAAACCACCACATTATGGCTAGCGCCTGCCCCATAGAAAGCCTGTTGTGCAAGTAGCTTAGTGGGACCGATAAAAGTGGCTGACCATCGGTATAAACTATGTGTTCGCCATAAGGGTAATTCATACCCGCAAACCATATTCCCCGCCCGTACATTACCTGATACAAATAGGTGAAAATATTCTTGCCACCATCAGCGCCAAGCTCGGGCATTTCCTGTCCCGGATGTGTAACAAAACCCGCAAAGGTATAAGCCACAACAACCGACGCAAAAAGTATGACCAGCAACAGCCAGATCCCGGAACTAATTTTATTCATGTGGCTTTTTAAACAATAGCCTGACAAAGTTGAGCAATTCGGGCAACAAAATTGAATAATTCATTTTGCGGAAATGAACTTCCTCATTCAGTGTAACCGGTACAGGGAGCACACGGTATTTTTTTGCTGCAAAACAATTCCGCACAAACTCCAGGTCAAAAAGATACCTGTCTATATTGGTACGCAAGAATAAGGCCGCAGCGTCCTTCTTAAATCCTTTAAGTCCGCACTGGGTATCGGTAATAGGCATAGCGAGAAATACCCTTATCAAAACCCGCAGACAGCGCGAGATCAACTTTCTTGCAAAAGGTAAGTGCTGATAATAATCCTCATCTTTTACACCTATCGCAACATCGCAGCTATTATTTTGTAAGCATTGAAAAACCGAAAACATGCTATCAATTGAATAGGGCATATCAACATCGGTATACATAATAATTGCCCCGGTTGCAGTACGTACCCCTTCACGAATTGCAAACCCCTTCCCTCTGTTTTCCGGATATCTTACTATTCTTAACTCCTGAATTTGCGCCTGCAGCCATTGTAGATCTTCTTCTTTTACTGCTGCACTAACACCATCCAATACCAAAATCAACTCTGCTTTCACTCCTGCCATCCCGCAAAAGCTGGAATAAGCGCCAAAAATATTGCGCTCCCATCCCTGTTGAGGGTTATAACAGGGCAAAACAAGAGATAATTCCATAGATGTTGCAAATTGAGCTCAAGAAGTTTAACGTAGCCAGGCGAGAATTATTACCATTCCATCCCCGGATAAACCCTTTGCATGAACTGCAATTCTGTGAGTATGTAACCCAGATGTTCAGTGTGACGGCCTTCCTTGCCTCCCTTCTGCATCCAACTTCCGGCTGGCACAGCAATGGTTGCTTCATTCAAAATAGCAAGCACCCGTTCAGTCCACTGGGCCTTTATTGGGTCCAGGTCAGGTGCTATTCCTTGTTGTTGCATTTCCAGCTCGTAAGGAGCAGCCACAAAAAATTCGCCGGTATAACTCCAGAGGTCATTTACTGCCTTTTGCAATTTATCGTGACTTTCATCTGTACCATCACCAAGCCTTATCATCCATTCGCTACTCCACCGAAGGTGGTAAGTAACCTCCTTAAGTGATTTTTCTGCAATGGCAGCAAGCGTGGAATCTGTGCTTTTCTCTAAAGCAGTATAATAGAAGAAATGAAATGTATCCAGAAAAAAAGCTCGTGTAACCGTATATGCCCAATCAATGTTTGGATGTTCAGTAAGCAATACATTCTTAAAATCCCAGCCATCGCGGAGGTAAGCCAAACTATCTTCATTCAGGGGGGTACCCGCTTTCACCAGATTTTGAATAGCTACAGAAGTAATCGTTTCCCCTTTTTCTTGCACTGTCAGTTGGTTAAACAACTCCGCCGCATATTGGTAAAGACTACGCGCACGCCCTAAATGATCGAGGGCTGTGTTAGTAAGTGCAATATCCTGTTCCAGTATTGGCCCGTGGCCGCACCATTCACTTAAACGGTGTCCGGTAATCAATGCATCATCAGCCAGGCGAAGTATGTAAGATAATTTCATTCTATTGTAACAATTAAAAGTCAAACCACAAATTGGCTTGATCCGGGCTCAAAAGTATAAAATCAATGTGGTAAAACCCTAGGTTCCATCAGTCATTGTTACTACCGAACATTTATCAGCCAATTTTACCAGTCGCCGATTCCGCAAATCCACCTGATGGAACTAGTATAAATTTAGTGCACACCGGCATCATTGCACTTCTTTAATTATCTGTTCCGCAATTACCGCGCTTTGGGCGGGCTCAATCAATTCAATATGGCCACTCCTTACGTTAACCAACTTAAAACGGCCGGACGAGTACTTTCGCCAGTTATAACCGTGCCGCAAATAAGCAGGACAACTCCTTGTTGCTCGAATAAATAAACAAGCATGCGTTGCCGTTTTGTCTTTAGATGATGCACTAATAAAGTGGTGATAGAGATGAACCGACGGCTTTGCCGAAGAAGGGGAGACTTCAATTTGCCTGGATTTTAAACCGAGAAATTTCTTACTTATAAAATCGCGCATGATACCGGGGTCTAATGAGACAATGGAATTGCCCATTATTGAAGCCCAATTTGTAAGTGAAGAACGGCTACCGGAGTAAAGATTCATTTCGTAATAATTGTATGTATCCAACATTACACACAACCTTACACCGTCAACCTTCTTTGCCAGTTCATGAGCAATCAACCCCTGGACGCTTAAACCGAGCAAAACCGCCTGCTGGCTATTTTCCTGTTTCCGGACCAAGCTGCCCAGTTCTTCAAGAAGTCCAATTGCCCCCATTGAATCCTTAACGCTCTCCAAATCAAATAGCAGATGAAAAATATTGTATTGATTTTCAATTTTCCGAATGATATACCTATAATCATTTCCACCCTGAAAAGTGTTCAAAAAATATAAATTTCTTCGTCCTGCAACAAATCCATTCGCAGGTATACATGATGGCTTTTGATCCCCGATACCCGTACTTAGAAATTCAGCTATTCGCTCAGGGGTCTCGTAAGCCCAAATGCAATGAGCAGGCAATTTAACGTTCAAACAGGCCTCCAGTTCTGCAATTGCAACAAGCCCCAAAAGCGAGTCGCCACCAAAATCATTAAAAAAAGACCCTGACTTAAAAATATTTTGTACCCCAAGTACACTTGCAAATACCTGCATGATCGTGCTTTCCAATACAGATGCGGGTAACTGGTCGTTTAATGAAGCCGTGGCAAGATTCGTAAAGGAAGCTATTTCCAGGCTTTTCCGGTCCACCTTCCCTGAATGCGTTTGTGGGAAGTGCTCCAATACACTATAAAAATTCGGATAATGCCCAACCGGTAACCTATTTTTCAAGAACTCATTGATTGCCCTTGGGTTAAGTTGCTGGTCAGATGTTTGGATAAAGGCAACAATTGCATTCGTTCCCGATTGAGTATTGTTAACTACTACAGCAACTCTGGTAATGCCTGGCATTATTGCCAATTCCTGTTCTACCAGTCCGAGATCAACCTTTACACCATTTACTTTTATTTCATTTGTTTTTCTGCCCTTCAAAAATAGCTCACCTGCGTCATTGAGATAGCCAAGGTCACCACTTCTGTAAGTTACCATTGCCCCGTTTACACTAAAGGCATCCTTCTTGGCAGCACTATTCCCAACATATTCTCCAGCAATATATTCCGACTCAACCACTATCTCGCCAATTTCATTGGCACTCATTTGTCGCCCATCATCTGCAACTATGGAAATTAGCTTATTACCTACTGCTACTCCGGCCGCCCCATTGTATGCAGAAATTTCAGCCCGGTCCTTTAAATGAACTTTTGCTATTGTCCTTGTTTCGGTGCTGGCGTAGGCTAATTGTAAAAGCGTTGATTCTGGAAATTTAGCGCAAAACAGCTCAATGG
This sequence comes from Flavipsychrobacter stenotrophus, assembly GCA_947379685.1. Classification (GTDB taxonomy): domain Bacteria; phylum Bacteroidota; class Bacteroidia; order Chitinophagales; family Chitinophagaceae; genus Flavipsychrobacter; species Flavipsychrobacter stenotropha_B. The sequence continues at coordinate 6,422 of CANCOG010000002.1, forward strand.
TCCCAGAATTTATCGGCTCGGCACTTAGAGACAAAAATCTCATTAACTGGAGCTGCTTTAATGACTCATTCACTTTACAGACTGCTAAAAACGCTGAGACAGAAACATTGGAAACGGTTACTCCGCGTTCCTCCCAAAAGGAGGCGAGTGCCCCTACCCCTTCCTTCCTTAGCGAGAAAATACATAGTTGAGCACCAGACACCAAGGCCGGAAAAATACATGCGAGGGATGCACTAAAGGAAAGAGAAAAAACCAGATCAATTACATCATTCTCCGCGATATTGTTTTCAGCAATTTGCCTGAGTGTATCAGAATTGATGGTTTTATAATTGTGGGCTATAATTTTCGAAACTCCGCTGGTACCAGAAGTTATGAACATACAAAAGCGCTGTAGTTCCAGGCACCTAAAATCGATCGGTACATAATTATCCGGCACCTCAATTTCGTCAATGCAAATGTCCGGCACCCCGGCGCTGGTCCTTTTTTTACTGCCCTTGCTGAGCAGACTAAATTTTATTGAAACAGGAAAATCCTCCCCGATATAGTATGCGTTTTCTTCAGTAACAGAGAGGTAATAATTACCCGACAAAACAATACCGATCATTGCAACAATATGGTCTATACCGGCATCGATTTCAATAGCTATACACTCTCGATCAATTCCCTTTTGCTGAAAATAACCTGCAATTGCTCTTGCACGCTTTCCCAATTCGCCATAGGTTATCGTTTCACCGCTATTATATACTGCTGTCTTTTCCGAAAAGGTATCAAAAGTGGCAAGCAGCCTATCCATTATACTCATAAACATCGTATGCTTTGGCAATATCCATATTGATACTCAGCATATTCCTTACGCTGATACTGTCTTTATACGCCGACGAATATATAGCTTTTAAATTGGTATCCTTTAGTGAATGTTTTATTCGCTGCAACATGCTGTGCTTATGAAATTGCTGACTTCTGAATTCTTTCAGGATAGCCCCGCCTGCCAGCAGATAGTCATCTCCGTCTTTGTAAAGAACATTAACCCCGGCATTCAGACCATGTTTTACCACGAGGAAAAGATCTAACCCCTCAACACCCAAAAGCTGCCTGAAATTCTGCTCCACCTTCCTGTAGTCTTCTTGTTCCGACTCAAAACTCTTGAGGTAAGCACATGTGAAGTCATAAATATTGTGGTCTTCTACACGTACCAGTTCCACCTTACTTCCATCACTATTCTTTACTGGCTCATTTATCGGAAAACTTGTCTTAACTATAGTCTTTGTGTACTCGTAGCCAAATTCCCTGCACAGCAATTCTTTACTCTCTTCGCAACCCGCCAAAACAATAATTTTGTGCGTTTTCACATCCCCTTCCCGGTAAAAGTCAATAACCGAATCTACCTGTATTTTGCTGAGTGGTTTGCTCGCCGGGGAAAATGAATAATTAAAATAACCTACTTCTGGAAACATTAATTTCGTGACCCCGTCGTTATCAGAGATATCTATACGGTTATCGTACATTTCGTTACGCGAATATGCCCTTAGCCGCTCGATGTCGTACTTGAAAACGATTTCCATAAATTACTTTTTCTCAAAAATAATTTACGAAAAATTAAAATTCTATTAAAGCAAATGAAGTTGCAATTCTGTGACAACTATACCGAACATAAAATTTTCACTTATGCGTCAAATATAAAAGCTCTAATGCGCCTATTTTTTTGCAAAATCCCTCCCCATTATGGTCCAGTCTTTTTTTGAATCACCGTCAGCGATGTGCTGGTCCATGACACGGGCAACAATCTCCAAATGTTCAAGCGTTACCCCTTTCTCCTTTGCTTCAGTCAGCATTAAAGCAACATCCTTTCTGGCCATTTGCAGTTCCCAGGCAACCACCTCAAAGTTTCCCGCAGTTATTTTCCCAATACGGGACGGCAAGACTGCTCCGGGATTCCATCCTCCGGTAAACAAATCACTTATGAGCCCCGGTTCTACGCCCAGACTGGTGCCTAAATTTAGTGCCTCAAATAGTGCGGCATTCATGCCAATAATATAGTGGTTTCGCACGAGCTTTACAGCGGCAGCCTTTCCTGTAACAGGGCCATAGTTTACTACCTTACCTGTCATCTTTTGCAACTCCGGCTGCCATTTATCTATGACATCCTGATCGCCTGACAACAGCATAGATCCTTCACAGGCCAGTGCATTTTCAGGGCTCATGAAAACAGGGGCATGCAAATAACAAAAGCCTCTTCCCTTCCAGATTCCGGTCCTGTCAATCGCACCTTGAGTAGAAGTGGTCGTGTGGTCAATTATCGTTGCGCCTGGTTCTAAAGCACTTTGAATACACTCCAGTAGTTCATCGACCGACGCGTCATCTTTCAGCACGATATGTATTCTATCTGCCCCAATTACCGCACTTTGGGCATCGCGAAAAGCACGGGCTCCATAAGGCTCAAGCGCCTGAGCCTTTTCATAAGTCCGGTTCCATACGGCAAGGGCGTTACCACATTGCAGTAACGCCCTTGCCATATTACTTCCTAAATACCCCGTTCCTAAAAATGCTATCATAAACAGCAGCTATGGGTAATTATTTACCGTGACAGTTCTTAAATTTCTTCCCGCTGCCACAAGGACAAGCGTCATTGCGCCCAATCTTTGGTGCCGCCTGAACAGGTGCCCTCTTTACAGGTGCGGGTTCGTTATGTGTTTCAGTATAATAATCTTCATCCACATACTCGTCATCTACTTTATTTACCTGCATCTGACTCATATCGGTATGGTGGATTGGCGCTGCAACAGCCTGTGGCGGTGCATCCTGAATTGGAATACCAGCCCTCAGCATAAAGGAAATGATGTTGCCGTTGGTTTCGAGCATCATCTCTTTAAAGAGCTTGAACGCTTCGAACTTATAGATCAACAACGGATCTTTCTGCTCGTAAGAGGCCATCCTAACCGACTGGCGCAGATCGTCCATTGCGCGAAGATGATTCTTCCAGGCATCATCAATTAATGCCAGGGTCATGTTCTTTTCAAGTGCCTGTGTTACAGGGTGAGCTTCAAAAATCACAGCGTCCTTAAGTGGCACATATAGTTGAAGTCCTCTTATTCCATCAGTGAAAGGAATGGCAATGTTATCTATTTTGTCGCCATTCTCGTTGTAGATCTGAGTGAGCGTTGGCATCATAGATTCACGCAGTGCATTCATCTTCCTGGTGTAATAATCCTTCACCTGGTGATACAACTGGTCGCCAATTGCAACCGGGTCAGCCTTCGCCATATCGCTATCGCTGATCTGAGGCTCTATGGCCAGGTGCTGCATCACTTCAAGGTTAAACGCTTCTTTATCCTTTGTTGTAGCATAACGTTCTGCATAGCCGCTGCACACTGCATACATCGCATTGTCCAGGTCTATTGCAAGGCGCTCGCCAAACAGGGCATGTCTGCGGCGTTTGTAAATAACGTCACGCTGCGCGTTCATTACGTCATCGTACTCCAGCAAATTCTTACGTGTGCCAAAGTTATTTTCCTCCACTTTACGTTGTGCACGTTCAATGGAATTGGAGATCATTTTGTGCTGTAAAACTTCACCGTCCTTATGTCCCATTTTGTCCATAAGCGCGGCAATGCGCTCCGAGCCAAATAAACGCATCAGGTCATCTTCAAGCGACACGAAGAACTGCGAAGTTCCCGGATCTCCCTGACGACCGGCACGGCCACGCAACTGCCTGTCAACACGGCGGCTTTCATGACGCTCGGTACCAACAATTGCCAAACCTCCCGATTCCTTAACACCCGCTCCCAGCTTGATATCCGTACCACGGCCAGCCATATTGGTAGCGATAGTAATTGCCCCTGCATAACCTGCTTCAGCTACTATTTGTGCTTCACGAGAGTGTTGTTTCGCATTCAGTACATTGTGTGGTATTTTCTTCTGCTGAAGCATACGGCTCAGCAATTCAGAAACTTCAACTGAGGTAGTACCTACCAGCACGGGGCGGCCAGCTGCTCTCAGCTTTTCAACCTCGTCAATAACTGCCTTGTACTTTTCACGTTTTGTTTTATAAACCAGATCTTGCTGATCTTTACGAATTACGTTTACGTTGGTTGGGATTGTTACCACATCCAACTTATAAATCTGCCAGAACTCACCGGCTTCCGTTTCCGCAGTACCAGTCATACCACAAAGCTTGTGATACATCCTAAAATAGTTCTGCAGGGTAACTGTAGCAAAGGTCTGAGTTGCAGCTTCCACCTGAACGTTTTCCTTAGCCTCGATCGCCTGGTGTAAACCATCGCTGTATCGGCGGCCATCTAAAATACGTCCGGTCTGCTCGTCAACTATCTTAACCTTGCCTTCCATTACCACATACTCAATATCCTTATCGAACAGCGTATAGGCTTTCAATAATTGTTGTACCGAGTGGATCCTATCCGCCTTCACTGCATAATCCTGCAGGAGGGCATCTTTACGTTGCGCTTTTTCTTCAGCGGATAAGCCCTGCTGCTCAATTACAGCCAGCTCGCTGCCTATATCTGGCAACACGAAAAAGCTTGCGTCTTCGCCAGCACCTGTTATCAGGCTAATACCCTTCTCGGTAAGGTCAACACTGTTATTTTTTTCATCAATGGCAAAGAACAATTCGGCATCTACCTTAGGCATATTCCTTTGCTGTTCGCCAATGTAATAGTTCTCAGTTTTTTGGAGAATCTGCTTGTTACCATCCTCACTCAGGTACTTAATGATTGCACTGTTCTTTGGCAATCCGCGATATGCACGATATAAGTGCAAGCCACCGGCTTCTTTATCGGTCTTCCCATCAGCTATCAATTTTTTCGCCTCTGTAAGGCTAGCATTGATAACTCTTCTCTGGGCCTCCATCAATTTTTCGATACGAGGCTTCAGGATATGGAACTGCTGCTCGTCACCTTTTGGAATTGGTCCGGATATGATCAGTGGTGTACGTGCATCGTCAATCAATACACTATCCACTTCATCCACCATTGCAAAATGGTGTTTACGCTGCACCATTTCTTCCGGATGGTGAACCATGTTATCCCTAAGGTAGTCAAAACCAAATTCGTTATTGGTACCATAGGTGATATCGGCAAGATAAGCCTGGCGGCGCTCATTTGAATTTGGCTCATGCTTATCGATACAATCGGTAGTCAATCCCAGCCACTCAAACAAAGGTCCGTTCCACTCCTGGTCACGACGGGCGAGGTAGTCGTTCACGGTAACGATGTGAACTCCTTCTCCTGCAAGTGCATTCAAATAGGCCGGGAGGGTAGAAACAAGTGTCTTACCTTCACCCGTTGCCATTTCCGATATCTTACCGTCGTGCAACACCATACCGCCTATCAGCTGTACGTCATAGTGCAACATGTTCCAGGTAACAGTGGTACCAGCAGCCTGCCAGGTATTTTTGTAAATTACTTTATCGCCATCAATAATAATGTGTGGCTTATTTACAGCCAGCTCGCGATCGAGGTCAGTAGCAGTCGATACTACGTCTGTGCTCTCCTTAAAACGCCTTGCTGTTTCCTTTACAACTGCAAAAGCCTCAGGAAGTATTTCCTTTAAGGCTTCTTCAATATGCTCATCACGGGTTTTTACCAGTTTATCTACATCATTATATATTGTTTCCCTGTCCTGAATTTCCTCGAACTGATCTGCCTCGGCTTTTTTGTCAGCAATCTGCTGGTCAATGCCTGTAAGATGCTCCTGGATGCGGGAACGAAACTCGTGCGTTTTATTACGCAGTTCATCATTGGACAGTGTTTTATAGCCGTTGTAAAAACGGTTAATTTCTGTAACCAGCGGTTGTATAGCTTTTACGTCTTTATCGGACTTGCTGCCACCAAATAATTTGGAAAGAAAACCAATCATTATGAAATGTTGTTAAAGTGCTATGGTATATAATTATGTAAACAAAAGTAAAAGCAGTTGCGCAAGTATCGCTTGCCATTCCTCCAAATCAAATACCGTGCTAAGGACAATCCCTGACACGTTGACACAAAAGGGTTTCAAAAGTACGCCAATTACAGCATATCAACAAGTTTGATAGGTATTAAAACCGCCGTTGACCGCCAACATTTCACACAATAGGTTATTGATCTCCGATGCCAATCTTTTTGAACGATGACAGCCACAGCTAAAATTTAGGCACTTCTACTTGTAGTTAACTACAAGTATATTAAAGTACCTCCTGCTGAAACCCTGGCCAATGTATGGGCACGATCAAGTAGCCCAATTTAGACTTTGTGTAAATCTCCGACAAAATGCCCCTTTTATTAATTGTAACCATTCAGTTTACCAATTCGGCTACCCAAATTGGCTTTATCTAATAAACAATCACTATATTCGCTTAAATTATCAATAATTGAATTTTTTTTCGTCAAACCAGTTTCCAGCCTGCAAAACACCAAAAAATGAAATGTTTTTTTGAATGGCGCTATGCCCCTCAAAAATCGACGAAACACAATACTGTAGCGGGTTACAGGATGCTGATCTGTTTAGATTTTGAGTGCTGATAAAAAAAATTTGGCTTAATAATTTGTTGGTCAACGAAAAATTTATGTATTTTGGGTGCAGTTTTGAAAATAATAGCAAACATGAAAAGAACCATCATTCTAATTACTACAGTATTAGTGTCTATTTTGTTAACCAGCAAAACCTATGCGCAGGAAGATCTCGTGCGTGTTTTCCGTTGGTTTGTACCCCAGGATAACCAGTTTGTTACAGTTGCTGACGGTGAGTATCAGGATGGCCAGTTGATTAACTGGGGCTGGACAGATAAGACGCTTTTATTCTTCGCCTATCGTTCACCTGGTCCAGGTCGTGTTGCTGTTTATGGTTGGTCAAATCCTGTTTCCAGGGCGCACATTACAATTTGCGAAGATGAATTCACTGATGACCAGATGCTGAAATGGGGTTATACACAAAAACACCTTCAGTTCTATGCATTAACTCGTCGTGGCCCGAACACAGTTTGTGTTTATCGCTGGTTGCAAACTAAACGCGGTGCTTGGTTAACCGTTCCTGAAGAAGGTGATACTGACTTTATGATCAAGAAAGGCTTCCACATGAAAAAATACCAGTATTATGGTGTTTATCGTAACGTAGATGCTCCTATCTACGATCAGCTTTAATAAAATAATTGAATATACTTTTCCAAAAACGGCCACATTTTGTGGTCGTTTTTTTTGCCTGGCCCCTTGCTGGCGAATCAGAAAACTGCATTTCCATGAAGACCCAAATCATGCTATTAGTCGTCTTGCTCCTTTGCTGTGGCTGTTCGGATGCTGTGATTAGACAACAACATTCCTCTAAACCGGAAGACACGGTTAAAAAGCCTATTGACTCTTCGCCAACTGACGCAATGCAAAAAGAGGATATAAAAGTAGATGCGCAACAAGCTGTTACGCTCCCGGGTACGCTCACCTTTGAAATGTTCTATGGCGCACCCGGCTTCGGAGAAGACACAACCGAAGATGCAAAGGAGCCTACTTACATCTTACACTTAATCCACCCTATTGCATTCAGAGACACAGCTTTAGAAGAAACAGAATACGAAGCTGTTTCAACCATCCATGTGCGTTTTGAGCACGGCAGCCCGATAAATGGTGAAAACATGCGCAAACTAATCGGAAAACAGGTTTCCATCAAGTGTTCGTTGTATGGTGCGCATACAGGCCATCACCACGCAAGGTCAGTAACGGAAAAAATATGGAGTATCATTGAGCAAGATAATTAGGCCATTTTTTAACATCGCAAATGCCAAGGCCTTCAATTACTTATTGCTTTTTAACCCGCCTTGTCATTTAAACCCTATTTTTGCCGCAAAATCTAATCTATGGAATTCGATAAGAGCGGTTTTACCGATAACCAGCTTATCAATATATATACCGAGTTGCTGCGCCCCCGCATGATAGAAGAGAAAATGCTTGTATTGCTGCGCCAGGGTAAAATAAGCAAATGGTTCAGCGGAATTGGACAAGAAGCAATAGCTGTAGGTGCAACGTTGGCGCTTGATGCTGACGAATATATTATGCCCATGCACCGGAACCTGGGTGTGTTCACTGCACGTCAAATGCCATTCGATAAACTCTTTATCCAATGGCAGGGTCGTAAAGAAGGATTTAGTAAGGGCAGGGAAAGGTCGTTTCACTTTGGTGCAAACGAATACCATATTTGTGGTATGATCTCCCACCTTGGCCCGCAACTGGCCATTGCCGATGGCGTGGCCCTTGCACACAAACTTAAAAAAGAACAAAAAGTATCTCTTGCATTCAGTGGCGATGGCGGTACCAGCGAAGGCGATTTCCATGAAGCGCTTAACGTGGCGGCAGTATGGGGGTTACCTGTCATATTTATTGTTGAAAACAATGGATACGGCCTGAGTACACCATCGAGCGAACAATTCATCTGCAGGCAAATTGCCGACAAGGCAATTGGCTTTGGGATGAAGGGCATAACCATCGATGGCAACAATATATTAGAAGTTTATCAGAAGATAACAGAAGCCCGCCAATATTGTATTACCGAACAGAAACCAATTCTGGTTGAGTGCATGACCTTCCGTATGCGCGGGCATGAAGAGGCAAGCGGCGTAAAATATGTACCGAAGGAGTTATTCGAAGAATGGGGCAAAAAAGACCCTGTAACTAACTTTGAAAACTACTTGAAAGACGAGGGCATTTTGGACGAAAGTCAAATTTCTCAGATACGGGAAACCATCCTCCACGAAATTGAACATGGCATTGCTGCCGGGTTTGCAACCACACCTATTAAACCAGATACAGCTGAAGAAGTGGCAGACGTTTATGCGCCAACCGTTTCAAGCATAAGCACAACTGCTTCCGGCGTCCAAACCGAAAAGAAATTCATTAATGCAATTACCGATGGTTTGAGGCAAAGTATGGAGCAATGGCCCAACCTTGTACTCATGGGGCAGGATATTGCAGAATATGGAGGAGCATTTAAGGTAACCGAAGGTTTTGTCGGGCAGTTTGGTAAGGAGCGAGTACGCAACACTCCCCTTTGCGAAAGCGCTATTGTAGGTGCTGCGCTGGGATTATCTATCAAGGGCTACAAATCCATGATGGAGATGCAGTTTGCTGATTTTGTGACAGTTGGGTTTAACCAGATCGTCAATAATCTGGCAAAGATCCATTATCGCTGGGGCCAGAACGCCGATGTAGTGATTCGTATGCCCACCGGGGCAGGAGTTGGTGCCGGTCCGTTCCATTCACAAAGTAACGAAGCTTGGTTTACTCATGTACCCGGACTAAAAGTAGTCTACCCTTCCACACCGGCCGATGCCAAGGGTCTTATGATTGCCGCTATTGAAGACCCAAACCCGGTCATGTTTTTTGAACATAAGGCTATGTACAGAAGCATTAGCGGAAACGTGCCTGATGAAATGTATACGGTTGAAATCGGAAAAGCCAGACAAGTGGCCACCGGAACAGACATCAGTATTATTACCTACGGAATGGGCGTGCATTGGGCTTCCGACTATGCTGGTAAACACCCCGAAACCTCTTTCGATATTCTTGACCTGCGCACATTACTACCGCTGGACTATGAGGCTATTAAAGCAGCTGTGCAACGTACCGGCAAAGTCCTGCTGTTGCATGAAGACACATTAACAGGCGGCATAGGCGGCGAACTGAGTGCCTGGATCGCAGAACATTGCTTTCAATGGTTGGACGCTCCTATTATCCGTTGCGCAAGCCTGGATACACCCATACCTTTCGCAATTGAACTGGAGCAAAATTTCCTTGCCTCATCTCGCCTCAACGAGTCAATTGAAAAGTTACTTAACTTTTAATCATACTGTAGCGGCCGCCAACCCGGCGGTCGCTACAAAAGTAAATTCATGTTACCAGTAACTTTTAGTATTTTTTTGAATTTTGTTCTCTAAATGCAGGATGAATTTTGAATTTTACAGTATCTTAGCGCAAATATCAGGTATGAAAAAAGGCTTATTATATATAGTTGCACTTATTTGCATTGGTGGGGTATTTTCTGGCTGTATCAAAAACGGTACTAACCGGACCATAAACCCATCTATGACACTCAGCCTGGGTAATTACAACTTTAACGCTACAGACGTAGCTCCGTCAACGGCGACACCTCAATTAAAAGATACAGCTACTACTTTATTTATTACCGGATACGATGCCGTTACAGGCAACAAAGTTGTACTTGGCGTAAAGAAATTCAACCCTAAAGGTGGAACCTATTCAATTGCTGCCGGCGATGCAAGTGCCGTTTATTATCACAGTGGAATCATAAGCCCTGCGTCAGGTGGTGTTATTGCAGTAAAGGATGTTTCATCCAATACCATAAGCGGCTACTTCTCTTTCGACACTTACGATGGCATTAAGGCTACGGGTGGAACCTATGTAGTTGGAAAACCATGGAATTTCTAATAACGTTTTGTCGCACCTATATTACCAAAACAAATAATTGCTGCTACTGCCTGAAGGCGCATTGGCTGAAGTGCAGGGTTTTGTGAGAACTTTCCCATACTAAACCTGCGTTTTTACCGTTATTATCAGCAGTACTCAATATGAAAAAAGTATTAACCATTATCATTGCATTATGCTGCGTCGTGCAGTTCGCCTGTAAAAAACGGTCGGGGCCTGCTAATGGTAATAGTGTACAACCCGACAATGGCCTCGATAGCCTGGTTTCTATGAGCGCATCGATTAGTGGCAGAAGCTTTAGTACAGACTCGGTATATGGTTATTTGGTAAAACATATTGGTGATACTGCGAGAATAAACCTTCTTATAACCGGCAGCCAGCATCGCAACGACACCGCTTCAACTATTTCTTTTACAATTACAGACTATGCAGGAATAGGCACCTACCCTATTAATCCTCCTTACATTTCCGCAACTTACTATGTAGGCAACATCCGCCATTATGCCACATCAGGCCAAATTGTAGTCACTTCTGACACACAGTATGGAGTCATTGGCACCTTCAGTTTTGTTGCAGATTCCACAAACGTTACCGATGGAAAATTCAATGCCGCAAAGCCATAGGGGCGATGTCATTGACTTAGCAGGGTTTCTTTGCGGCTTTGCTTCAAATTAACCGAACGATGATTGAATAAACTGGAAACTGCACCTCTGCGTCTTTGTGCGAAACCTTAAGTCACTGACATTAGCCATAGGGGTGAATCCACTTTATAATAGCCGTTAGCTTGGCAATTACCCCCGGTGTCGCCCCGGTGACATTCCCCTCAGCATACAAGTAATATGTTTGCCTGACAATCAGGCATCATGAAATACCTTTTTCTGGCTCTCGCGCTTTCGACAGTGTACTTCTTCCCCGCTTCAACTTCAGCACAGGGCTGCTCTGATGCGGGCATTTGCACCGCTGGAGCAATTCACGCAGAACAAAATATCAATTTGGACACAAGCACTACCAATGCGCTTTCCGTTTCGTTTACCGCGGGGATTGGCGAAAACGGGACCAGAATTTTCACACCCCAGGTAGAGGGCTATTTCACACTGCTCAAAAAATACAACTTTGAAGTTAAAGTCCCCTTCGTCTTCGCGACCGGCAATGCAGGTTCAGCTAGGGGGCTTGGGGATCCTGTCATTACTTGTTCGCACATATTGATTAAGAACAAATTTTCTGCCACAATTGGCACCCGCATTGGCACAGACAATGCAAATGCCAATTACAATGGTATCGCTCTACCTATGCCCTACCAGTTCAGTTTGGGCACAACTGATATCATTGCCGCTTTAAACCTGATACCTGGCCGTCATTGGTCCTTTACAATGGGGTACCAGCAGCCTGTAGTAAATTATAACAGAAATAATTACTTGCCAGATCAAATCTATCCCGCATCGCCCGATCAGTCATCCTACTTCGCTTCACGCCATCTCGTCAGAAAAGGCGACATTCTATTTAAAGCTACAGGATCCTTTCACCGGAAAAAAACCTCCCTTACAATTGGCCCGCTGATAATCTACCACCTCGGACGTGATAGAATTACGCTGGCAAACAGTGAAAGGATCGAACTGATCGGCAGTGAGGGATTGACCCTAAATCTTGCAGCCTCGATTACACACAGCTTCAAAAATATCAAGGTCGAACTTTTGGCTGGAACACCCTTCATTGTAAGAGATTACCGACCAGATGGCCTTACCCGAGCATTGGTAATCACTGGCCGATTAAGTCGTAATCTAAGATAATTGTTAAAAGCAATTATTTGTCGTTTAGCGGACAAGACCAATCTGAAAAAACTTCAATTTTTGCATGACAATCGTACTTCAATGAAACACACATTATTATCACTATGTGCACTGCTTTTTATAACAATGACAAGTTTTGCACAGTCTGGTCAAAATAGGATAAAAACCTACAATCTTAATAAAGGCCTCGCCATAGAAGGCTACGACCCCGTTAGCTATTTCAATGGCAAGCCACTTAAAGGGGCTACCGCTCTGGCGTTCACACATGAAGGGGTCACTTATCATTTTGCGAATGCAGCAAACCTAAATTCATTTAAGCAGAACCCACGGGGATACGAACCGCAATATGGTGGCTGGTGTGCATATGCTATGGGCAATACCGGCGAAAAAGTGGAGGTGGACCCCGAAACCTTCAAAATTATTAACGGAAAACTGTTCTTGTTTTACAACCACCTCTTTACCAATACCCTGAAAAGCTGGAACAAAAACGAAGGGCCACTTAAGGCCAAGGCAGACGTAAACTGGCAAAAGTTCGCCGGCAAATAATGACATAATAACGCCTCTGCAATCAAATACAATAAACAAAAGATTTATTTTTCTATCAAATTTGCCACAGTCATGCATGTACATAGTTTGGTTGAAGCTGCTTTCTCAGAACTTGAGGACGTGCTTTGCTTACTCGACGAAAGCCAATATTCGATGCCTTCTAAAAACCTATTCAATGCTACCATTGGTCAGCATGTCAGGCATATAATAGAACTCTACCAATGTCTGTTAGTTGGTTACGACAATGGCACAGTCAACTATGATCATCGCAAACGAGATTACACTATTGAATCTAATAAGCTGATTGCGATACAAAAAATGCAACTCCTGCATGATCAAATTTCACTACCCGATAAGAAGATTGTCCTGGAAATACCCGGCACACAAAATGATAGTGGCGTAATAATTGAAAGTAACTTTATGCGTGAACTTTGGTACAACCTGGAACATACCATCCACCATATGGCTTTAATCAGAGTAGGCATCAACGAACTTACAAATATAAAGGTATCAGCAACGTTCGGTGTAGCACCGTCCACAATTAAATACCGTACCGAATGTGTACAGTAACATTCATACCACTGTCAGACCGGATTCTTATCACGTCGAACCGTGACGAGCAAACACTCAGGGCTCCTGCGGAGTTGCCAGAGGCGGTTGAACTAAAAACAGGTAAAGTGTTATTCCCAAAGGATGGCAAGGCCGGAGGAACCTGGATAGCAATGCATAACAACGGCAATGTAATGGTACTGCTCAATGGCGCATTTCACCGGCATGAGCCAGCTCCCCCCTATCGAAAAAGTCGCGGGCTGATCTTTCTCGACATTTTTGACAGCGCGAATCCCGAAAAAACTTTTGAACTGACAGACCTCACTGATATAGAACCATTCACGCTTGTAATATGGCAAGGCAACAAGCTATTTGAAACCCGGTGGGACGGAAAGGAAAAGTATATAACACCTTTACCACCACATACGCCCCGAATCTGGTCATCTGCAACCTTGTATGACGACCAGGTGGTTGCAAAAAGGAAGGCATGGTTTCAGGCATGGCTACAGGAGACAAAGTACATTACGACCGAAGGAGTCAGGCAATTCCATGAATTTGGTGGTGACGGAGATGAGGCGATCAGCTTACGCATGAACAGAGCTGGAATTTTACAGACGGTAAGCATCACTTCAATAGAGATCACCAGTGATCGGTCTATAATGCACTATAGGGACTTTAATGCTGGCCTTGTCTCCGTTACCGAATGGTTTCACGCAATAAAACAGAACAACCAATGAAGAAACTCCTGCATCGCCCTTTTTTTATCCGTCTTCGCAACTGGGAATATTGGAATAGCACGTTGGTATATACACCAATATTCCCCTGGTGGCTATGGCTCAGCCTAAAGGCAAGGTCGTTCATGTTTTTTACGGCCGCAAATCCCAGAATAAAAAATGGCGGATTTATCATGGAAAGCAAGCGGGATGTCTATGATCTTCTCCCGGGCGAATACTATCCGGAGACTGTTTATGTAGAAGCTGGAACTACTTTCGAAGTGATAAATGAAAAAATAAAAAGGCAAAATATTCAGTTCCCGTATATCGCAAAGCCTGATATTGGCGAACGAGGATTGGCCGTCAAGAAGATACACAGTGAAACAGAACTTAGAGACTACCTTACCCATATCCCTGTCCCATTTTTAGTTCAATCGTACGTTGCCTATGAAAATGAGATAGGCATATTCTATTATCGCGTGCCCGGCGCCACGACAGGAAAAATATCCGGCATTGTAAAAAAAGAACCTGTAACTATCACCGGCGACGGCCGATCTACAGTAACCGAATTAGTAAAACAGAACGAAAGATATCTTTTGCAATGGGCGCAGATAAGGGCATTGAATCCCGAATTGCTGGATATTGTTCTGGCTACAGGTGACCAGCGGGTATTAGTACCATATGGTAACCATAGCCGCGGGTCGAAATTTACTGATGAAACCTTCAGGGCAACGGAAAAGCTGAATGAAACAATTGATCGTATATGTTCCCGCATACCCGAATTTTATTATGGCCGCCTCGATGTGAGGTTCGAAAGTTGGGAGTTATTAGAGCAGGGGAAAGCATTTGCCATAATAGAACTAAACGGTAGCGGCAGTGAACCGACACACATTTATGACCCTAAACATTCCATTGTATATGCCTGGTGCGAAATTATACGCCATTGGAATATTTTGTACACTATTAGCAAGGAGAACAATAAACGGGGAGTGCAATACATTTCCCTTGCTCACGGGCGGAAAGAAATGAATGCGTTCAAATTAATAGATGCCCAACTCTCCGCAAGAATTTGGTAATGCCATAAAATACAAACCACCAGCAATGTAATGATTACCAACTTTATCCATATCTTTTTTGTCGGGCTTATGATCAGCCTTTCAGGGTCGCTGCCGCTCGGCAATCTGAATGTAACGGCTATGCACATAGCCGTGGCAAATAATACACGCAAAGCCCTCATATTTGC
This sequence comes from Flavipsychrobacter stenotrophus, assembly GCA_947379685.1. Taxonomy (GTDB): domain Bacteria; phylum Bacteroidota; class Bacteroidia; order Chitinophagales; family Chitinophagaceae; genus Flavipsychrobacter; species Flavipsychrobacter stenotropha_B. The sequence goes on from CANCOG010000002.1 coordinate 21,678, forward strand.
AATTGGAGTAACAATTGTCGAAGTGCTTTACCTCGGTGTGGCGCTGAAATCAGGAAGCTATCTATCCTCGCACCTGCAATTGATCCTGTACTTTCGGATAGCAGCTATTCTACTGCTTTTATCTATGGCAATAGCAAGTTTCCTTTCTGCCGGAAAGCGAGCTGGAAAAACAAAAAATCCGCGCCTTGAAATAAATAAATTTCTTCTCGGTTTATTAATGAGTCTGGCCAACCCCATGCCGATCCCATTCTGGTTCGGATGGATCATCTACCTGATAGCAAGCTCAGTGCTCAAATCAAATTTATCGGAAGATATTCTGTTCATTACAGGAGCAGGCGTTGGCACCTTTATTGCGCTGTCCCTTTTTGCATATACAGGAACACGTTTATCGTCATTTATGAAGAGACACAAAAAAATAGTTGATATTGCAACCGCCAGTCTATTTTTAATGCTCGCGCTATATCAGTTCATTGATCTTTTCCATCACCCCAAAACACTGACTTATGCAACTATCCGTTGACGATCAACTATTGATTGTACGCCGAACCGACTTCCTGGAAAAACTGAACAGGGAGGACTATGAGGAACTCAACATCCTGCACAACTTCATTATTGCAGACAAGGAAGCCTATATCTATTTCGACCCTCAAAATCTCAATAAATTATATTTTGTCAAAGAAGGTTTTGTCAAAATCGGCACTATAGATGAAGAAGGAAATGAGCTCATAAAAGATATCCTCCAACCGGGAGATGTGTTCGGGCAAATAACACTTGAAAAAGCACAAATGCTCGGCGAATTCGCCCAGGCACACAAATGCGAAACCATTTTGTGCGCATTTACAATACAAGATTTTGAAAAGCTCTTGTGCCGCCGGCCAGATATGGCTGTTTCCTTTTCTAAAAAAGTCGGGCAAAGGTTGAAAAGAGTTGAAAACAGATTACTTAACCTGTTGCAGAAAGATGTGCGAACAAGGCTCTTATTCTTCTTTTGGACATTGTTACAACAAAGTGGCAAAAGTGACTCCAATTCCATAAAACTCACCAACTACCTCACTCATGAAGATATTTCAAGGCTGACTGGTACCAGCAGGCAAACAGTTACGACCCTGATCAATCAATTTTCCGAAGAGGGATTGATCGATGTAGACCGCCGTTCTATAATTATTCACAACACAAAATTATTACAAAAAGTGGCGAAAGTCGGATAACCGACAATTCCCCTTTTGCAGCCATAATACCTTTGTTGCAAACAACAATATATTATGGGCAAGAGCATCCTTTTATGGTCATTACGAATTGTAGCAGCCTACATCCTGTTGCAAACACTCCGGTTTAAGTTCGGCGCAGCACCTGAAAGCGTTTACATCTTTACAAAAGTGGGCATGGAGCCATGGGGCCGCATTGGGTCAGGGATAGTAGAACTGATTGCATCAATCCTCATCCTTATCCCACGAACAACAGCATTTGGGGCACTGGCCGCAATAGGAACTATGTCAGGAGCAATCTTCTTCCACCTAACGAAGCTTGGTATCGAAGTAATGGGCGACGGCGGCCAACTTTTCTATATGGGCATTGCGGTTTGGATAAGCAGCGCTGTACTACTTTTCGTCTACCGCAGGCAAATACTCGTGCTGATGAATGCTAAGACCTTGAAACCAGCCTGAGCCAGTTGATGCCAATCTTCTATATCTCATTGCACCAAAAAGTACAGTTAACCTTTAGTGTCATTGGACTACATGTCTGCTGTCTTAAATGACACTATAGGCTAACAGTAAAAAAAGTCTCACGAAAACCAGCTAAACAATTACATTACAACGCAAAGACCCTTTATCACTGCACCCAATCGTACCGCGTCATATATCCTGGGCTCATCAGCTCCCTGCTCTTTAACCGAATGTTCATGAGAAGTAACACAACGCTCGCACCCATTAACGGCTGAAACAACCAGACTGATCAGTTCGAACAAACCCTTACCCATAACCGGGTTCATCATCACGCTCATGCGTAACCCGGCAGGCGTTTTTGCATAATATTCTACTCCATCCATAAAATGACGGAACCTGTAAAACACGTTATTTACGTTCATGATGGAAACGCAGGCATGAGTTTCTGCTATCTCGTCATCAACGGCTCCTTCTCTTTTTGCCAACGCTTCAAATGCCGTTATCAACGCATTGTGCTTTTCGTTTGAAGCTATACTCAGCGCCACGAGATAGGCCTCCTTCTTTGTCATGTTCTTGCTGTTCAACATACCTGAAACGTTCAGTTTAAGGTCACGCAGGTACTTACTGTTTACTACTGCCAGGCTGCCCATTGACAAGGATTCAAATCCCTCATCTATACCCATATCCTGGAAAAAACTCATTACTGTTTCATTGTTTTTCAATACATCCATCTCAAAAGCAGGTTTGGTAATTTCAAAAATCAGATAGCTAACTAAAAAAAATGTGCAGACCGAAAACCTGTCTGCACATCCCTCTATATATTCAATATGCAATCAACACAGTTATCCAACGGCTGGTTCAAGAGTCTCTTCACCCTTAGCCCAGTTGCAAGGACATAATTCGTCTGTTTGCAGAGCATCAAGAACGCGTAAAACCTCTTCAACATTACGGCCTACGCTCAGGTCATTGATACAAACCCAGCGAACAACACCTTCAGTATCTATAATATAAGTAGCACGATAAGCAACTTTTTCGTCTTCGCTCAGTATACCGAGTGCCTCGGCAAGGCTCTTGGAAGTATCTGCTATCATAGGGAATTTTAGATCCTTCAGATCCTTATGATTCATCCTCCATGCATGGTGTACATATTCGTTGTCGGTTGATGCACCAAGCAATACAGTTTCACGATCAGTAAAATTTGTATAATTCTTATTGAATTCAGCAATTTCTGTGGGGCACACAAAAGTAAAATCCTTTGGCCACCAGAACATTACAGCCCATTTACCTTCAATGTCCTGATTGCTGATGTGTTTAAACTCCTTTCCCTTTTCAAGAGACACCACTGCTTTTTTGTTAAACTCCGGGAATTTCGATCCCACTGTAATGAAATTGTTTGCCATACTTTATTTATCAATTTTAAATTTCTCGTGCAAAGGTCGGAGTTTAAACAGACAATACATAGATGATTGACATTCTGTTTTCCAATGAAAAAATAAGAAATCTCAATAAGCAAACCTGACACAAATCATTGTACATGCGCTGGGAGTTGAATATGGTTTAGGAATATGGGCCTTAGTTAGAGAATTCATTCATACTTCCACATGCAAAAAGCCACCGGAAAATCCGGTGGCTTTTCATTTATCAAAACTTGATCGTTTCTTATCTTATGAGGGTAACATCTCCTTTCTTCTCGAAGCTCTTACCGTCACAATCAAATTTAATTACGTAGAAGTAAACACCCATGTCCTGAGGAACTCCACCGAAGGTACCGTCCCACTCCATATTGTTGTTCGCTGATTCGAAAACTGTTTGACCCCAGCGATTTTGGATACGGAAGTAATGGAACCTGTGGAAGCCATTGTATATCGGACGGAACTTATCGTTCTTACCATCAGAGTTTGGTGTAAACGCTGTTGGGAAAGTAACCGTGCAACATGCGTTTGGCTGAATCAGAACACTGTCGGTACCTATACAACCAAATGCATTGGCAACTGTAAGCTTAACATATCCCGGTGTTTCGATCTTACCCCAGCATCCTGGTTTGTTAGTATGATGGAAGAAGTGACTTGGAGACCATGTATAAGAGTTCTTGTAGTCATTTGAATCAACCGCTGTCAGGTACAAGCTATCTTCAAGACAAATTGTGCCGTTAAAAGTATGGGTGTAAATTCTTGCATCAGGTAAAGCTAACACCTTAACAGTATCGCCTACTGGCTTGCCTTTACAACCTTCTGCTGTGTAAGCTGTGAGTTTTACAACGTGTACACCTGGTGTGTTCCAGTAGATGCTGTAAGGACCACCACTATTTGAATTTGAAGTTACAACAGTTGCACCATCAAAATCCCATGTATAATTGTCAGCGTTAGGTGCATGAGTAGAGAGTGCAATTGTAACGGTGTCACCGAGACAGATATTCTCCTTAAGGTAAGAAGTAGCTGTTGGCTGTGGTACAACATGAATGGTAAGCGTATCAGATGATTTACAACGGCCACCGTAATCGCTTGCAGTAAGTGTTACTGTCTGGAAAAACAATGAATCGAACCTTACAACAACTGAAGATGTAGTTGATGAACCGACTACATAAGCGTCGCCATTTGAAAGAACCCATGAATAACCTGCACCTGAAAGAGATGGACCGTCATAATTGAAAGTCAGCGTATCGAACTGGCAAGTGTAAGGGCGGCTTTGTGTGATGTGGAAAACTGGCAGATACAATATTGTAACTGTAATTGCAGCCCTGTCACTTTCGCAACCGTTAACTGTCTGGCTTACATACCATGTAGTGCTACCAACAGTACTTGTGTTAGGGGTTGGCTCTGTAGCAAGTTCAGTACCACCGGCTGCTGAAGTATACCATTTCAAATGCGTACCGATAGCGTACAAATGACCTGCAGTTGAGAACTGGCAATAAGTAGTATCCAGAACGATTGGTGGATTTGGCTTAGCTATTACAAGAACAGGATCGGTAGTGCGTGGGCTTACACAACCAGCAATTGTTTGTGTAACGTAATAAGTATCAATACCTGGAGTTGAAGTTGAAGGAGTTGGAGCAGTAGATGAGCCAGATACGCCTGGGCCATACCACAGCAGGTTAGTACCTGTTGCTGAAAGTGCCGATGGCAAATCATACTGGCAGTAAGTCTGAAGAATAACCGGAGGTGCTGCTGGTATTGGAGGATCAGTTAAGGTGATAGGTCCGATAACATTATACTGGCAACCAGAAGTTACTACAGAGATATGATCATAAACACCCTGTCCTAAGCCGCTGAATACAACCACTCCGGCAGATGATGCTGTAAGTACTACAGTGTTGCTTACACCACCAAGTGTGTAGCTGAATGTATCAGTAGAACCTGCTGGCAAACCGCTGATAGTAATAGAACCGTCATGTGCACCACAAAGTGTTGGGCTTGTTGAGCCAACCAACGTTAATACGGTTGGGCCAGGCTGTGTAATAGTAATTGTAGAAACAGTAGTACAACCGGTAGAATCAGTCACGCTGAAGTTATAGGTACCAGCAACCAGGTGAATAGCAGTTGCGGTAGTTTGAACTGGGGATGTACTCCAGCTAAATGTATATGGCGGTGCACCGGAAGTCATAGTTGCCGTAGCGGAACCATCATTAAAACCATAGCACGAAACATTTGTAGTAGCAATGGTACTTCCAATATAGTTACCAGCAATTGTGATCGAGTCACTCTGGAAGCAACCTACCGCATCGGTAACGGTAAAGTAATAGGTAGTAGTGGTAGTAGGTGTAGCAACCGGATTAGCACAAGTAGTACAACTCAATGAAGGGGAAGCAGACCACACATAATCAAGTGGCAGAGCTACGTCGGTTGCACCGGTAGTAAGTGTGTAACTTCCGCTGCCTCCAAAACATACAGTTGTGTCATGCGTCCTGTGCAATACAAGGTGAGAAGGAAAAACGTGTGTATACAAAGTATCAGGACAACCATAACCAGTGTATGGAGTCAATACTACTGCATATGTAGTTGAAGATGATGGGTAAGGGAGGCTACATGTTTGGAAAGTATCCAGAATTGTAGCAAACGTAGAAGAGTCATACCATGTATAATGTGCGTAACCTGATGGAGAAGACAATGCTACCGAAGAAGTATCACAACTTACAGTAGAGATCGCGAATAATCCGCAGGACATGTCAAGGTAGCCATAACCAAAGTGACCACCATAACCACAGTCACCGCTCGCAAAGTCAACGATTACAGTAGTTCCGCCGAGACCTGAAAGGTCGATACTGGCGGTTGACCAACTCTTGTAACGTACGCTTGAACAGGAGAATGAGTTGTGGAAACCAGGCAATGAACCTGATGCTACGTAATTGAACTGAGAGCAAGGTATTGCAGAACCTGTAACACTGTCAAATGCATTCACCTCAAAACGGGGCTGAGCGGATGCACTGTGACTTGGATCTTCCAATACTACTGCATACCTGTATACAAGGCTGAAGTTAAGCACTCCTGTTGGTACGTGAATGTAATAACGGGCCTTTTCAGCTTCCGAACCGGAACTGTTGTTACCCAAATGGAAGGAGTAACTTCCACCGCCTGGTGCTACTATTGGAAAGAAACCACAAGGATCGACGGCCGAGCCTGATGTAACCTGAAATCTGCCTGTGTAGCTGGAGGCAGCAACACTCGTTGGAGTACTGATAGGACAACACGTCCCTATATAGTAGTACCAAATTGAGAAGTCGCCATACTCCCAATCAATGTTTGGGGGGCAGGTCGATCCTTGTCCTTTTGATGAGAAGCATATTCCCAGGAAAAGCAGGATTAGGAGGGATGTTTTCGTACGATTCATATTTATGGTCTTATATTATGTTTAATGAATAGGTATTTCGATTCTGTGGTCTGCTAAATTACAACTTTTTCATTCTTATTACAACTATTAAGCAAATTTTGTATTTATTTTTGAAATTTCATACTCATTCTCCAAAAAAATTTTCAAAATAATCGTCTTTGCTGGCTTAGGCGCCGACTTAAATCTATTTTGGTAATGAGTTAGAAACGATAGTGGTTTAATTAATAAATCAGATACTGTAAGCCGCTTAAAACAATCCTGATTCCTTTAACACCTATATAGACAGGTGATTGACGTTAATTAGTTGGTAAAATAATTACATTATTTTTATCGTAAAGCGTAAAAGTCGGCATTTTTCGTTGTTTCACTTCATTTTTCAAAATTTCAATTCGTAAAATTCCTTTCTACCGCTCCCTAATGCGAGTGGCTTTCTATACAACAATCTAATTATCAACACTAAATACATTAAAAATATTAAACAATCATTTTAAATGACGATTTCCTGAACGAATGCCGATTTTTTAAAGGAAATAAAAAATATATGCCGTTGCGCAGCAAACTCCTCTCCCGATACAAGTTTACTTCTCCCAAACATTAATGCACGAACAAAATTGAGCACTTTTTGTGTTAGGAGCCTTATTTGCTTTCTTTAAGATTATGCGTATTTCAACGAATTAGGAACCAAAGGTGAAACGAAAACAGGAACTATGCCTTCACAAGAAAATGCACAGAAAAAGTTGTGCCCTCGCCCAATGCGCTTTGCACTTCAATTCTTCCTCCAAGAGCCTCTACCTGGTACCGGGTAATGAACAAACCAATGCCCCTAGCATCTTGGTTCTTGTTAAATGTACTGTACATACCAAAAAGACGGGCACCATTTTTCTCCATATCAATGCCAATTCCATTGTCCTTAATATGGAGTACTAACTCATGGCCAATCTTCTCGATTGATAATTCCACGTATGGCTGGCGATCTTTAGCCCTGTATTTTATGCCGTTGGTAAGGAAATTAAGCAATATGCTTTCCAGGTAAGCCGTGTTGTATTCAAACGTTGTTCCCCGGGGCACATTATTATGAACCATTACATTGGCCTCTTTTATGTCCATAGCAATGAGCTCAAGGCAACGTTCTATATATATATACAGGTCAACTGATTCCTGTTCAACATTTTTTTTGGTTTGTACCGCTACAATTTCGTTGAGATGATTCACAGTCTCTGTAAAACCTTCCGATACCTGCCTCAGGTAGACCAGCATCTCTGACCGCTCCTCTTCCGATTCCGCCTCAGCTATAAGGTCAACCACACGAGATAGGTTTCCGGAATGTGATCTGAGATTATGGGAAACGATATGTGCAAAATTGATCAGCCGCTTATTTTGATCGCTGATGATCTCAACTGACTGCAGCATCTCCTTTTCTTTTTCCACCGTTTCTGTCATATCCCTTACTGCGGCCGCAATCAATAAGCCCTCTTCTGTTTCCAGCGGGCTAAGACTAATGTCGACAGGAAATATCGCTCCATTTTTACGAACTCCATTGAGGCGGAATAAACTATCTGTTTGCTTTGGCTCGGCATGTTGAACATTTTTCTGGCTGCTGGCTATGTGCCTGATGACTGAGGCTTCCGGAGTCAGCAATTCAATAGCCTGGCCAATCAACTCATCTCTGGTGTAGCCAAAAACCCTTGTACACTGACTGTTAATTAGCTGTATGATGCCAAAAGAATCGGTGATCACCATGGCGTCCGGAGCATTCTCCAAAAACAATTTGAACTTTTGTTCCGATGCGCGCAAGCCATCTTCCAATTTCTTTATAGGTGTGATATCAGCCCCATGTACGTAAAAGCCACTAACTGAGCCATCCTCTGCAAAATCGGGATAGTAGGTTGCAATGTACTCCTTCCGTGTTCCATCGGGCAAGATCAGGTCACGCTCAAATACCTGTGTTCTTCCGGCAAACACCCCCTTTATATGAGGTGAATTTTTTTCATAAATCGGTCCCAGTAATTCCTTAAGTGCAATTCCCCTCATTTCCGTTTTCGACTTCCCAAACCATTCAATAAATGAATTATTTGCATAGCGGCATATCTCATCCTTATCCCAATAAGACAGCAACGCGCCTATCTTATCAGCAATAACTAATCCAATTTTATTAAAAGTATCCGGGGGTGTATTTCGGTTGGGCATAAATGTTTCGGAATTAGAAATCTATATTTTCCTACAGACAAAGATAATAGAATTTAAACGCTTATTAAAATGGGAGTTGTGAAGCGTTTGAAAGGCACTTATCTTGTTTTACGAATAACCATTTCAAAATGAGAATCACCCAAAGCACCAAAATTCTAAACCAGACTTGGCAAATGCCCACTTTCCATCTGCACTCGCTCAATGCCTAACACTTGGTAGAGAGTATTGCCAATCCCGGAGGTTGCTTATTTTTATGTTTTTATGCTAATATTTTTAGTGCCCCTGATAATAAATTGTACTAGGAGTTCCAATAAGATTTTCTAAGTCGGTTAATCGAATTTATATGAAGCATTTGGCGGAAGAAATTAATTATTTAAGTTTGAGTGATACCAGACTTTTAGGGATGCATATCTCTCTTGAAGACTATGTTCGTAAGATTGTACTAACAATTGATCTTCAATCGCATAGTAATGAAATAGTTCAGCTGCATTTTGAAAAAGTTCACAAATACTCATTCTACAACACAAACGATTGTGAACTCTACTACATAGTTGACTACAAGTTCATTATTGCAGATAACATGTACTATATTCCACTAGATCCGGTAGATATTTCAGGTTCTCCGAACGAAGAGGATAACGACTATATTTTTGCTGAAAAAGTATCAATTACATACAGTAATATTGTTAAATGACTTCGATTCTCCGAAGTATTCCTTCTTCATTAAAAGTCAAATAAAAAATCACAGTCCGCCGTTTTCCTGACTCTTGCGGGCGTTTGCAAATCCAACATTGTACTCACAAACAAAAAAATCTCCTCACCACCCACCACACAAACAAAAAACCGCCATGGAAATGACGGTTTTTATGTTTAAACACACACTGTTCTTAAATTTGAAGGGTTTTATTTTTCCCGGGGTAATGCCCTGCTAGCTGCAACCAGTGGTTGTACCACAGTTCGGACACATATAACAGGTTCCGTTACGCATCGTTATGTTACCACACTGACGGCACGCTGGTGCGTCGGCGCTCGTTCCCATTAATTTTTTAAGATCTGCACTCGTATTTGCACTCACCCCAACCGGCACCGGTGCAACTACAGTTTTAGGCTTGGCTGCCGCTACTTGTGGCGCTGTTACCCGTACCTGAGATAATTCCTGCTGTTTTTGTGCTTCAAGCTCCTCCTGACGGGTACGTTTGTTAGGGTCTGGTACGTGTACCAGATCATCACGATCGAGGTATTCATACGCCAGAAGACGGAAGATATAATCGAGTACCGATGTCGCAGACTTAATATTTGGATGTTCCACCATGCCCGATGGTTCGAAGCGGGAGAATATAAATTTATCAACATACTCTTCTAGTGGCACACCATATTGTAAACCAACTGAAATGGCAATGGCAAAACTATTCAGCAAGCTACGCATGGTAGCGCCTTCCTTGGCCATATCAATGAATATTTCACCTAGTGTACCATCACCGTACTCTCCTGTACGCAGGAACATAGCCTGTCCGCCAACTTTTCCCTTTATGGTATACCCTCTGCGTTTAGCTGGCAATTGCTTGCGTTCAACTATCCGGCTGAGTTCACGTTTCAGTTGCGTATCCGGACTATCCTGTACACGCCTGTTCACTTCTTCCAGCAGTTCTTCCACTGTCAGCCTGCTCATATCCACTATCTGGCCGGTGTCTGCTGTTGCAGCTTCTTCCTTGGCTTCTTCTTTATCTTTTTTCTTGCTGTCGCTCTTGGTGCTTAAAGGCTGGCTCAACTTAGAACCATCGCGATACAATGCGCAAGCCTTCAGGCCCAGCTGCCAGCTGAGGTAATAACAATCCTTAATTTCATCAACCGCCGCTTCATTTGGCAGGTTAATGGTCTTGGATATTGCACCGCTGATGAATGGCTGAACGGCACCCATCATCCTGATATGTCCATGAGCGTGAATGAAACGTTCACCCTTCTTGCCGCACTTGTTGGCACAATCAAATACCGACAAATGTTCGTTTTTCAGGAACGGAGCCCCTTCAACGGTCATGGTACCGCAAGCGTAATCATTAGCTGCGCTTATTTCCACATCGCTGAATCCTAATTCATGCAACAGGCTGAAATCTGGCGCGTAATATTGCTCAGGAGTAAACCCGAGGCGCTGCAGGCAACTTTCGCCCAAAGTATACACATTGAATACAAAGCCTGATTCAAACGCACTTTCTACTGCCGTATCCAGCTTCTTCAGTTCTTCAGCGATAAATCCTTTTTCGCTCAGCGACTGATGGTTAATGAACGGCGCACCGGCAAACGTGCCATGCCCCTTCGCATATTTAACTATGGTATCTATTTCATCGGCCTTGTAACCCAACTTCTTTAATGCAGCAGGTATACTCTGATTAATGATCTTAAAATAACCACCACCCGATAATTTTTTGAATTTCACCAGCGCAAAGTCTGGTTCTACTCCTGTAGTATCGCAATCCATAACCAGACCAATGGTGCCGGTAGGTGCAATTACAGTTGCCTGGGCATTGCGGTAACCATACAATTCACCCATTTGCACTGCTTCGTCCCACGCCTTGGTAGCTGCCTTAAGCAGGTAATCGGGGCAATACTTGGCATTGATACCTACTGGTTTAATTTCAATACCCTCGTAAGCATCACTGGCATCGTAAGCAGCAGCACGGTGATTGCGCATTACACGCATCATGTGCTCCTTATTTTCAGCATAACGTGGGAATGTACCCAGGCTGCGCGCCATTTCTGCCGATGTTTTATAGGCAACACCATTCATAATAGCGGTGATAGCACCAGCTATTGCACGGCTTTCTTCGCTGTCGTAAGCAATACCACTCACCATAAGCATAGAGCCAAGGTTAGCGTATCCAAGTCCGAGTGTACGGTAATCGTAACTCAACTGAGCAACTTCAGGTGAAGGGAACTGCGCCATAAGCACAGAAACTTCAAGCACCACTGTCCACAGGCGTACCATGTATTCAAAGCCAGGCACATCGAACGTGCTCGTCTCTTCATTAAAGAAGCGGCGCAGATTCAGAGATGCAAGGTTACATGCCGTATTATCCAGGAACATATATTCCGAACATGGGTTAGAAGCCCTTATCGGCCCGCCTTCAGGGCAGGTATGCCATTCATTAATAGTAGTATCATATTGTGTACCTGGGTCAGCACAACGCCATGCAGCATAAGATATTTTCTCCCACAATTCCTTTGAAGGCATTGTTTTCATTACCTTACCTGTACCACGGGCGGTCATTTCCCAGTCACCGTTATTGTCGAGGCACTTAAAAAACGAATTCGGGATACGTACTGAATTGTTTGAATTCTGACCCGAAACAGTTCTGTAGGCTTCACCTTCGTAATCTGATGCGTAACCAGCAGCAATCAGCGCAGCTACTTTCTTTTCTTCTTCTACCTTCCAGTCAATAAAGTTAACTACTTCAGGGTGGTCAAGATCCAGGCACACCATTTTGGCAGCCCTGCGGGTTGTTCCACCACTCTTTATAGCACCTGCTGCTCTGTCGCCTATTTTAAGGAAACTCATCAAACCGCTCGATGTACCGCCACCGCTCAGTTTTTCACCTTCTGCACGTATGTTGGAATAGTTGGTACCCACACCCGATCCGTATTTAAATATACGGGCCTCACGAACCCACAGGTCCATGATACCGCCATCGTTAACCAGATCGTCATCAACACTCAATATAAAACAGGCATGCGGCTGCGGACGCTCATAAGCATTCAGTGAACGCTCCAGCTTGCCCGAAATCGGGTCAACATAGTAATGACCTTGTGCCTTACCTTCAATGCCATAGCTGCTGAACAACCCGGTATTGAACCACTGCGGCGAATTTGGCGCGCAGCTTTGTAATAATATACTATATATAAGCTCATCGTAGAATACCTGCGCATCTTTCTTAGATGCGAAGTACCCGTGCTTTTCACCCCAGCCCCGCCAGCAATCGGCCAGACGGTGGGCCACTTGTTTTACAGATGTCTCGTGAGAGGTTGTGCCATCAGGCTGAGGAACACCGGCTTTACGAAAATATTTCTGAGCCAATATGTCGGTAGCTATCTGAGACCAATGGGAAGGAACTTCCACGTTGGTCATTTCAAATACCTTCTCCCCACTGGGATTCCGGATAACCGATGTACGGTAATCATAATCAAACATATCAAACGCGGCTACGTCGTCGCGTGTATAATGTCTTTCAAACGAAAGCCCCTTCATTTTGGTAGAAGTACTCATGCAATGCTTGTTTTTCTAGTTAATATTTGGTTTTTCGGGAGATATTTTCCTGCTGCGGGACAGCTAAATTATCGCATTCTGATGCTACGGCAACACAAAAGAAATTAACCTGTTGTGGATAACTAAGGTAAGATAGACAGGTAAAGGGTATTAAATTAAATCTTATGTATAAACTAAAGTTATCCCCATTTTTACCCACAGCAACTCACGGGAATTCCACAGGTACTCTGCAAATAAAACTACTTCAATGTTTTAAGATAGATGCCCGTCCGAACTGATTGCTAGGCTGAGTTGAATAATGATATAGTTCTACATTAAAAAAAGCTCCGTTTCCGGAGCTTTCTAAAATATTCCTTTAAGCTGAGACGACTAAACAGTCCAGGTATTACTCGTAGTGATAACGAAAGATGATGCCTCTAAAGTAATTGTAACTGTGTCATTCATATTGAACAAATTGTCAAGGGCAGAACCACGAGTCATTACTATTTGGTCAGACAAAACAAGACCACCGTCGGCAAGACCTGATAAAGTAAGCTGATCTACATACGGATCGTTTGCATCACCGTAAGGAACCATCTGCTGACTGTTTGCTTCAACAGTAAAGTTTACTGTAGTTGGTAAATCAGTCCCTGGATTGTCACCCTGGCGAAC
>CANCOG010000003.1 GCA_947379685.1 Flavipsychrobacter stenotrophus
GAGAAGCCAGGTGCTTCCGCAAATGCGTCAAAACCAGGCGCAAAACCAACCGCTGACGCACACAAAAGAGAAGTTAAGAAGGAAGAAAAAAGGGAAGTAAAGAAAGAGGTCAAAAAGGATGTGAAGGACGCCCATCTAGCTAAAACAGAAGTTAAGGCCGCACAACCCGTGAAAAAAGAATCGAAGGGAGAGCAAAAGGATAAAAAGGAGCCGATTAAGCCAGAGCAGCGGCCAAAAGAAATTGATAAGAAAACGGGTAAATATATTTACCAGGAGCATAAATAATTTAATTGGGTTTTTAAATAGAAGCAAATATGTCACAGAAACAGCAGCCGGTCATAGTAGGCCTTGATATTGGAACCACTAAGGTTGTGGCTATAGCAGGGAGAAAAAATGAGTTTGGTAAGGTCGAAATACTCGGTTTTGGTCGTGCCGATTCCGCCGGTGTGAGCCATGGTGTTGTCATGAATATTGAAGAGTGTATCAGGTCAATTCAACAGGCAATTGAAAAATGCCTGCTCTCAAATCCGCAGCTGGATATCAGGGAAGTATATGTTGGAATTGCCGGGCAGCATATCAAAAGCTTGCAAACCAGGGGCGACCGTGTACGCACAAATACTGAGGAAGAGATCAGCAAGGATGATATTGATATGCTGATACGCGACCAGTTCAAGACATTTATTCCTGCTGGTGACCAGATCATTGATATTATCCCACAGGATTTTACGATTGATTCTACAGGAGCTGTTACTAACCCCGTAGGTATGAGCGGCGTAAAGATCGGCGCTAATTTCCACCTGATAACCGGCGATCGCCATGCTATCAGGAATATTAAGCGTTGTGTCGATAAGTCAGGGCTCATTACCCGCGACCTTGTACTTCAGCCACTGGCTTCGGCAGCAGCGGTTATGAACGACGAAGACCTTGAAGCCGGTGTAGCTATTGTTGACATAGGCGGCGGAACAACTGATATGGCAGTCTTTTACGACGGTATTCTCAGGCACACAGCAGTTATACCATATGCAGGCGTTAATATCACCAACGATATTCGCCAGGGTTTAGGTGTGTTAAAAGCACAGGCTGAGCAAATGAAAGTTCAATTTGGTATGGCATTGCCACAAGAGGCAAATGCCAGTGCGTATATCACCATTCCTGGTCTGAGAGGGTTGCCTCCGAAAGAAATTTCGGTGAAGAGCCTTGCCCAGATCATTAACGCACGTATGCAGGAGATACTCGACTATGTTGTGTATCACTTGCGTCAGGTTGATCTTGATAAGAGATTACATGGTGGCATTATACTTACAGGTGGTGGCGCACGTTTAAAGCATGTGTTACAGATGACACAGTTTGTAACGGGGCTTAATGCACGTATCGGTGTGCCCAATGAGCACCTTGCCGGTGGTCATGCCGAAGCATTGATGAACCCAATGTATGCTACCTGTATCGGACTTATTCTTCGTGGTTATCACGATTTTGAGACTGGCAGACTGCAATTTACCGGAGAAGGAAATGTGTATATCCCAATTAATGCCGGCCGCGATGCCGAGCCGGAAGTAGTTATGATGCCGGAAGATATGTTGATGGAACCTGTTGAGGAAAACGAAAAAGTATCTGCCAATAGTGAAGAAGAAGAGGAGCAGGAAGAAAAGGCACAAAAAGCAAGTAAGCACAACGAAAAAGTAAAAGGAATGCTGGGCATGCTCAAGGGTAAGTTCATGGAAATGTTCGGTGAGATGGACGATCAGCGCCTTGACTAAATTATACAAAGAAGAAGAACCAAAAAACAAGCATAGAAAACAAATTCACAACTAAAAAACCATTTATTAACCTGCAAATTTTACAGTATGATTCATTTTGAAATGCCTAAAAATCACTCGTCTATTATCAAGGTAATAGGTGTAGGCGGCGGCGGCAGCAACGCAGTAAACTACATGTACAGCCTTGGAATCGAAGGGGTTGATTTTGTAGTATGTAACACCGATTCACAAGCGCTGGCACTTAGCCCAATCGTGAATAAGGTTCAGTTAGGCCCACACCTTACATCGGGTTTGGGTGCTGGTGCTAACCCCGAGATTGGTAAGCAGTCTTGTGAAGAAAGTCTTGAGGATATTACCAAGATACTGAAAGTGAATACCCGCATGGTATTCATTACCGCAGGTATGGGCGGCGGAACCGGAACTGGTGGCGCACCTGTTATTGCAAAGATCTGCCGCGACCTCGGTATACTTACCGTAGGTATTGTTACTACTCCTTTTACCTACGAAGGCCGCAGGCGTATGAAGCAGGCGCAGGAAGGAATTGAAGCAATGCGTCAGCATGTTGATACAGTATTGATCATTTCTAACGATAAACTTCGCCAGCAATTTGGAAACCTGCCATTTACACAGGCCTTTTCAAAAGCTGATGATATATTGGCTACAGCAGCAAAATGTATTACCGATGTAATTACAACTACTGGCCAGATCAACGTCGATTTCGCCGACGTTTGCACCGTAATGAAAAACGGTGGTGTAGCTATTTTGGGTAGCGCTTCCGTAGCAGGAGATAACCGAGCATTACATGCAGTAGAGCAGGCACTCAATTCACCATTGTTGAACGACAGCGATATTCGCGGGGCAAAATGGTTATTGTTGAATATCACTTCGGCATCCGGCCCTAACGAACATACCATGGATGAGGCAGAAGCAATTCAGGGCTATGTGCAACAGCAGGCTGGTGATAATTGCGATGTAATTCTCGGTATGGGTCATGACCCTAACTTAGGCGATCGTATAGGTGTAACCGTTATTGCAACAGGCTTCAATTACAAGGAAATCAACGTCGATTTCCCGAACAGGAATAAAGAGCCACAAAAGATCAACTTTAAGCTGGAAGATATTGCTGCCGTAAACAGTCTGTCTGACATTCGTATTGAATCTAAAGTTGATGCAATGCCATCGGTTGATCTTACCCCTGTTTTGGTAGAGATGACTGAGCAGCCTGAGATGACCTACTTTGTGAAGGATGCACCGGAAGCCATTCAGGAGCCCGCAAGGCAAGAAGTGAAGCCTGAACCGGTTCCAGAGCCAGCACCAGTATTCGCTGCTGTTGAAGAACAGAAGGAAGAGATTCCAATGCGTTTGGTGATCAAGAAAGAAGATTTCGTACAAGATGAGGTAATAAAGATTGGTGATCGCGTACTTACTGCCGATGAAATTGAAGAAAAGAGAAGATTTGAGGCGCAGAAAAAGGCACTAGAAGACAGGGCAGAACGTTTAAGAAACCTCAGCTTTAATATTAAGGCGAATGAAAGCAGCGACAGCATGGAAAGCGTTCCTGCATACCTGCGTAAAAATGTACAACTCGATAACCAGGGGGCTTCCTCTACGTCCAATCATTATAGTGGATATTCCGTAGGTCGTAATGAAAACCAGAACGGCTCGCAGGCAAATATCCAAACCATTAATACTTTTCTTGACGGCCACAAGCCAGATTGATAATACATCGTTTGTTTAGTTTAGAATGCAATACACTCCCGTTTTCCAACGGGAGTTTTTTTTATGGTCATATGTGTCCTTTGCCCGCAGAGATAATAGTAAATTTTTGGCATAGATTTTGCAGTAATATTTCCAGGAGAGTTTGCGTCTGATACCCCATTTAGGGGGATTCCAGCGCCGGTTATTCTAATTATATTGCTTTATTACCTTGTTCTTCTGAAATATTGTTGCAGACCTAAATTTTTGTTTATGAAAAATTACATAACTTTACCTTCATCCATTTATTATCTCAAAAAATCAAAAAAAATGAAGAAATTACTTCTACTTATTGCTACGTCTTCTGTAGGCCTGTCATTAAGTGCGCAGGAAAGCAAAAGCCTGGTGTTTTTGCAGCCTGCTCCGTTAGAAATGCCGTCTAACATGGTTAGCCAGATAATTACTGGCAAAATTAGCCAATACGATTTGATGGCCAGGTCTGCTGAGGAAGCTCAAAAGGCAACGTCTCTGCATGCTCACACCCATGGTTCATGGTTCGATTACTGGGATCAGAATTCGGTGACCGGCCATACATTGTATTACAACACTACAGCTCCAGATAGCAATATCAATGACATTCCTGCTACCGGTTCTCCTTATCATGTATTTTGTCACGGTTTAGGTGTTTCTTTTGATCCTACTGATGACCATTATTATGGTAATGCAAACACAACCCCTATCACAGAAACCCCTATCACGAATTCTGTACCGTACACGGTCGATAGTTTCGATGCTCCATTCCAGTATATCCGTAACAACAATACGGATACCCTTGCGGACAGTTTAATTATAGAGCTTGTGGTTACGTCATTGGCAGCCGATTCAGGAACCTATAAATTACAATTTGGCGCGAGTGCTGCCAATGCAGCAATAACTACCGATTCAACTCCTCGCTTTGCAAGCTGTAACTACACTAGGGTAATCTCAGGTTTAGGTCAAAATGAAGTGTGGGATTCTATCAAAACAACCAAGCAACGTTATGCGTTTGGTTTGAAATTAGCAGATACTGTAGGCGGTGCAAGAGAATTGCACTTTGCCCTTAGTTCTCCTATAAATGTTCCCGCTGGAGGAAAACTGATTTCTTTTATGCACCTTAAGAGTATGCATACAACCACTTTGGGCACTTCTACAAGTGCTAACTCTAATGTCCTCCATTTGTATTCTGGAACCCCTGAAGCAACATCTGGCACATGGCCTAAGCAAACACCTCATAGTATTGGTTATCCGGGATCTCGCCAGACTGGCCTGATCGCTCAGAACCAGGTAAGGTATAGCGATGCGGGCTTTACATATGCTGGTCATAATATCCTTATTCCAGGTGTTGCATTTGGTGCTCCGGGATGGGCTGTATGCTATCAGTCTTTCCATGTTAGCTGGACTACAATGGACGAAGATGGCGTTGCAAACATCAATAAGACTATTAATAAGACAAACGCTTACCCTAACCCATCAACTAACAAGCTAAACGTTGCATATGATCTCGCTAAGATTTCCGATGTAACTGTTGTTCTTACAAATGTTGTTGGCCAGGAAGTAGCAACTCAACACAATAGCAATGTTGTTTCAGGTGTTGCTTCGTTTAATACAGCCGATCTTTCTGCTGGAATTTATTTTTACACAGTTATCAGCAATGGCGAGCGCTCAACAGGTCGCGTGACAATTGCACATTAATATTCTTTTTGATTTATTTTTTTAAAAAAGGCAGCAATTATGTTGCCTTTTTTAATGTTCATAACTATGGGGATTATTGCTTTAATCAACCATATTTTAGTCGTTAGGAGGGTATTCCAATTGCCTGAATTATTCATTTCGACTGAGGCGAATATGCATAAATTGTTTTATGAAAATTGGATAAAGTCTTCGTTTTGATGGTTTGCTTTGCGGAGCCTTAACAAAACTATAAATACATACTGCGAAAGAGGTGTTCTTTTTTTGATAGAAACACATATCTTTGGACATCCATTTATTATCAAAAAATCAAAAAAAAATGAAGAAATTACTTCTACTTCTCGCGGCCTCCTCTGTCGGCTTGTCTTTGAGTGCGCAGGAAAGCAAAAGCATTGTTTTTGTTTCGCCGAACCTGTATGAGTTGCCTGCTAGCCTGGCAAACAATATTGTTACAAAGAAAGTTAGTCATTATGACCTTTTGAAACAAGCTGGTACTGCCGACAAGACTTCTACGATCAAGGCCAACACCCATTCACAGTGGTTCGATTATTTCGATCAGAATGCTGTAACTGGCAACACTTTGTATTACTATGCAACTGCTGCAGATAGTAACATCTCCGACATTCCTAGTACTGGTTCACCTTACCATATTTATTGCCATGGTATCGGTATGTCTTTCGATCCGACAGATGATCATTATTATGGTAATGCGAATACAACACCTATCACAGCTTCCCCGATAACCAGTGCAATGCCTTACATCGTTGATAGCTTTGAAGTTCCGTTTTCCTATATTCGCAATAATAACACATCAGCAGCTGCGGATAGTCTTATTATCGAATTGATGTATACTACGATGTCTACTGATTCTGGCACATTTAAAATAAGATACGGAGCAAACGCTGCAAACGCTGCAAAAACTACTGATTCAACACCTCGTTCTGCGACTTGTATCTACCGTGGTCTAACTTCTTCTATTGGCCCTAACGAAACATGGGATTCAATTAAAACAGTTAAACAGCGCTATGCATTCCCGTTGGTGCTGGCCGATACTGTTGGAGGCTCAACTGCAGCCCATTTTGGCTTGTCTCCTGCAATGAATGTTCCAGCTAATGCAAAAGTGATTTCTTTCGTACACTTTAAAGGTATGCAGTCAACTACTTTGGCAAGTACAAGTGCTAATTCAAACCTCATCCACCTGTTCTCTGGTACTCCTGAAGCAACTTCTGGTACTTGGCCAAAACAAACTCCGCATTCTACAGGCTATCCTGGTTCTTCTCAGACAGGTCTGATAGCACAAAGACAAGTTAGGTGGGCAGATACTGGTTATACCTTCATGGGGCACAATATCCTGATTCCAGGTGTTGCGTTTAATTCTCCAGGTCTTGCTGCTCCATTGCAGTTGTTCCACATTAAGTGGACTACAATGGACGAAGATGGTGTTGTAAACATCAACAATACAATAGGTAAAGTAAATGCTTACCCTAATCCATCTTCAAACAACCTGAATGTACTTTTCGAACTTTCTAAAGTATCTAATGTAACAGTTACTTTAACTAACACAGTTGGTCAGGAAGTTGCAGCACAAACAATCAATAATGTTGTTTCTGGAAGTGCAAGTTTCAATACTGCTGCATTGGCTTCAGGAATTTACTTCTACTCAGTTATCAGCAATGGCGAACGTTCAACAGGACGTATTACAGTTGCTCACTAATATTTGATGTTGAATCTTTCTAAAAAATTGGCTGCCTTGATTTAGGCAGCCAATTTTTTTGTGATGTATGGGCAGTGATATTTTGAGCCCGGTCGTTATATAAGACCATTGAGTATTTATATCATAGCATAAACTCAGGTCACTATCCGATGTTGTTTATTGTTGCCCGGGGGAAGGATTCCAGGCTCGATATTCCATAAGCAATATCGAGCCAATGGAGTTGGCTGGCATATATAGTTAAAAGTACTGATTGTCAACATATTATGCTGTCATATTTCACTTTATCTGCTCGCCACACTTTTACTGGTTAGTGGCATTTCGCGGGGTGGCCGAACAATTACTAATGTTAGTCATCTTTTTTTTGATGAAACAACTTACCTTTGTGCTATCCATTTATTAAAAACAATCAAAAAAATGAAGAAAGTATTTTTACTCCTGGCTGCTTCCTCTATCGGCATGTCGCTAAATGCGCAGGAAAGCAAAAGCGTAGTGTTTTTGCAGCAAGCTAAATCTGCAATGCCAATAAACATGGAAAACCATGTGGTTACCAACAGAATTGATCGTTCATTTTTGATGAACAGGTCAACCGCCCAAAAAGGAACCACCATCCATGCAACCAATAACTCAACCTGGTTCGATTATTTCGATCAGAATGCAGTTACAGGATATACACTGTATTACAACACTGTGACTCCTGACAGTAACATGAAGGACATTCCGGCAACGGGAAGCCCCTATTATGTGTTTTGCCATGGCCTTGGTGTTTCTTTCGACCCGACTGACGACAAGTACTACGGCAATGCGAACACGCTTCCTATTACCGCCAGCCCAATAACCAATTCAACGGCATATATAGTGGATAGCTTCGATGTTCCCTTTAAGTATTACAGGAACAGCAGTTCTTCCGCTCCAGACTCAATTGTAATTGAGTTTGCAGTAACTTCATCGGCTACTGATTCTGGTACTTTCAAGTTGAATTTCCCTTCAGACCCAGCAAATTTGCCTATTACATCCGATTCAACTCCGCGTTTTGCTGATTGCATCTACCGCGGTGTGTCCTCGTCAATTGGCCCGAATGAAGTATGGGATTCAATAAGATACATCAGGCAGCGTTATGCATATTCCATCTCAAATGCCGATACTGGAAACAACCAGTCAATGCATTTTGCACTTGGCGTACCGCTCAACGTGCCTGCACGTGCGAAGGTGGTATCTTTTGTGCATTTCAAGAGCGCAACACCCTACACACTCGGCACTTCCACCAGCGCCAATTCAAACTTCCTCCACCTTTATTCTGGTACTCCTGAAGCAACTTCAGGCACTTGGCCAAAACAGACTCCGCATTCTACCGGCTACCCTGGTTCTTATCAGACTGGCCTGATAGCAGAGAACGATGTTCGTTATAAAGATCCGGGTTTCTCATTCAGCGGCCACAACATCCTCGTTCCGGGAGTTGCGTATACCGATCCAGGTTGGTCTGTATGTTACCAGTCTTTCCACGTTAAGTGGACTTCAATGGACGAAGACGCTGTTGCAAATGTTAACCAGACTATCAACAACACCAGCGCTTTCCCTAACCCAGCTGCAAACAACCTGACTGTTGCTTTCAGCCTGTCAAACTCAGCTAACGTTACAGTTACATTGACTAACGCTGTTGGTCAGGAAGTTGCTGCACAGACATTGACTAACGTTGCTTCTGGTAACGCTACCTTCAATACTGCTGCTATCGCATCTGGTATCTATTTCTATACAGTTATCAGCAATGGCGAACGTTCAACAGGACGTGTTGCTATCGCCCACTAATATTTGTTCAATTTTCTTTATTAAAAAGGGGCCGCAAAAGCGGCCCCTTTTTAATTGGGTATGTGTCTATAGTCTGCTATTCGAAAACTTCGATAAAGAGAGATAAGTAATACACAAATAGTTGATTGTCATTACATAATGCGCTAAGTGACAACTCCCCTCTTTGGAAAAGAGGGGGCCGAATTTGCGCCCGCGCAAATTCAGGGGTGATAAACCACACTGGACGTATTCGTTTTGCCGTCTTAGCAGAGTTTCTGCCCCTCGCAGGTCTCAGTGCTGGCGTCACACAACCATCTCCTTTTCACAAAGCTGGAATCAGACATTTGTGCACAAATAAAAAATGGCGCAAAATAGTCTTGGCAGTGTTTTTGTATTGTCTGGAATACAGATAAGTGGATATTTGTTTTATATGAAATTGGGAACGTTTTTTCGCTCCCTTTTTGTTTTTCGAAACAAAACTCTATTATTGCATACGCTTGCAGGTTTAAAAAGCGGCAAAACAATACTATTGTAATGGCTAAAAATTTGTTGATAGTGGAGTCTCCGGCTAAAGCGAAGACTATTGAAAAGATTCTCGGAAGCGACTTCGAAGTGAAGTCTTGCTACGGTCATATCCGCGATCTGGAGAAGGACAATATGGGTATTGATATTAAGAACGGATACAAGCCTAAATATATTATTTCCGAAGACAAGGAAAAAGTGGTTAAAGAATTAAGGTCGCTTGCAAAGAAATCCGGTGAGGTTTGGCTCGCAACGGATGAGGACCGTGAGGGAGAGGCAATTTCATGGCATTTGTGCGAAGTGCTGGATCTCGATCCGGTTACTACAAAGCGCATTGTGTTTCATGAAATTACGAAGAATGCAATTCAAAAGGCGGTACAGACGCCAAGAACCGTAAATATGGACTTGGTGAATGCTCAGCAGGCGCGACGGATTTTAGATCGTATCGTTGGGTTTGAGCTTTCACCTGTGTTATGGCGCAAAATGAGTATGCGCAACAACCTTTCAGCTGGTAGGGTGCAGTCAGTTTCTGTGCGCATCGTTGTGGAGCGTGAGCGCGAGATCACACGCTTCAATTCTGTAGGTACCTTTAAAGTGGAAGCTATATTCACTGCCGATGATATTAATAAACGCAAAGTAAGTTTCAAGGCAGATGGCCCGGACAAAATGAGTCAGGCAGCTGACGCCAAAGCATATCTTGAAAAGTGCATTGGCGCAACCTATACAGTAAAGGACGTGCAGGTTAAGCCGGCAAAGAAATCACCTTCCGCTCCCTTTACTACTTCTACCTTACAGCAGGAAGCCAGCCGTAAACTCGGATATTCGGTTTCAAAAACTATGCTGCTGGCGCAGAAGTTGTATGAAAATGGACATATAACCTATATGCGTACCGACTCCGTTAATCTTTCGGAAACGGCGATCGATGGGGCAAGAAGTGCAATAACTGCGCAGTTTGGTGAAAAGTATTTTCAACACCGTACATTTAAAAATAAAAACGAGTCAGCACAGGAAGCGCATGAAGCCATCAGGCCTACTGATATGAACGCAACAACGGCGGGTGATGCGGATAGCAGCAGGCTGTATGAACTCATTTGGAAGCGCACCATGGCCTGCCAGATGGCTGATGCTATATTGGAACGCACTATTGCCAAGATAGCTGTATCGGCCCACCCAGACCCTTTAACGGCTACCGGTGAGGTGATCAGGTTCGACGGCTTCCTGAAAGTGTATTCCGAAAGCCGGGATGACGAAGATGGAGAAGACGAAAATGAAGGATTGTTACCTCCGCTGCAGGCTGGTCAGAAACTTGACCTCAGCAAAATGCTGGCGTCAGAGCGGTACAGTCGCCCGCTTCCCCGTTACACGGAAGCTTCGTTGGTGAAAAAGCTGGAGGAATTGGGTATCGGTCGCCCGTCTACCTACGCACCAACCATTAGTACCATTCAGGCAAGAGGGTATGTAGAGAAAAGAGATAAGGAAGGTGAAAAGAGGAATAGCCGCGTAATGACATTGCAGCAGGATAAGATTACTGAGGTAACCAACTCGGAAAACTTCGGTGCGGAAAAAGCCAAGCTGTTCCCAACTGACCTCGGAATGGTGGTAAATGATTTCCTGCGCGACAACTTCGAGCGGGTAATGGACTATGACTTTACTGCGAAAATTGAGGCACAGTTCGATAGTATTGCAGAAGGGCGCCAGAAATGGAACAGCATGATAGATGATTTCTACCATCCGTTCCATGAAAGTGTAGAACACACCATTGAGCATGCCGGTCGGGCAAAAGGTGAGCGTGACCTGGGAATTGACCCGGTAAGTGGTAAACCTGTGTCGGCAAGATTAGGCCGTTTCGGACCTATGGTTCAGATAGGAACGGCAGTAGCTAATGCAACTGAGGCAGATGAAAAACCACGGTTCGCCAAACTGCGCGCTAATCAAAGTATTGAAACTATTAACCTTGCCGATGCACTTGAATTATTCAGGTTGCCCCGGAATCTGGGTTTGTTTGAAGGAAAGGATATTGTAGTGAATATTGGCCGTTTTGGTCCATATGCGCAACACGATGGCCAGTTCTATTCTTTGAAAAAGGAAATGGACCCATACTCAGTTGAACTGGAAGAGGTATTCCCTCTGATCGAGGAGAAGCGCAAATCAAAACTGGAAAGCGAGATCAAGGTTTTCGAAAAAGAAAAGATCCGTATACTCCGCGGGCCATACGGACCCTACATCAAGCAGGGTTTGCGCAACTATAAAATTCCAAAAGAAAGGGCAGAGCAGGCCGCAACCTTTACTATTGAAGAAGTAAAGGCGATCATAGAAGATGTGAAAGCAAATCCCCCTAAGAAAATTCCGAAAGGCAGAAAAGCCAAGTAAAATAACAAACACATAATTCAATTTATTAACAGCCCACGCCCCAAGCGTGGGCTGTTAATTTCGTGTTGAATACGTTTTTAGCAAAGCATCCTTTAATGCTTAATTTTGGAGTCTTGTGAAACTGGGAGTAGGGTAGGTGCTATTGCACTGCTTTTTCCTGGCTAATCAATTGTTACTCCAATTTTATTTCGTGCAATCAGAACGGGAAATACAAGCCTTACTTTTATTAATTGATGACCCCGATGACGAGGTTTATGACGCCGTGTCTAATAAGCTGCTCCTGTACGGAAGGGAAGTCATACCGACATTGGAGCAACTTTGGGAAGTAACCCCCGATGAAGTAGTTCAGGAGCGGATAGAGGAGTTGATACACAGGGTGTATTTTCAGGATCTGCAACAGGATTTTTCAGAATGGAGCAGGGCTGCACAGCCTGAGCTGTTAAGGGGGGCAATTCTCGTTGCACGATTCCAGTTCCCTCAGCTAAATGTGCCTGCAGTACTCAACCAGTTCGATCAGATCCGCAGAAATGTTTGGCTGGAGTTGAACAGCTACCTGGCACCCATGGAACAGGTAAATGTGCTGAATAGTATTTTGTACAACTTCTACAAAATGCAAGGGCATGAACTTACCGAGCGGGAGCCAAAGCACTTCTTCATCAACCAATTGCTGGAAGGCAGGCAGGGCAATAGTTACGCCATCGGTGTTCTTTACCTGGCCCTTTGTGAGATGCTGGATATACCTATTTTTGCAGTAGAAGTGCCACGCCAGTTCGTTTTTGCCTACATACACGTACCTGCGCACTTGTTCTTTACCGATAATTATTCATTGCACAGACCTCAATTCTATATCGACCCGATTGGTGGTGCTATCTATTCTCAGAATGATATTGATGCCTACCTGAAGAAAATCAACGCTACTGACCGCGATCTGTACATGACACCCATCCTGAACAAACGCATCATCTATAAAATGATGGAAGAGCTCGCGCTTTGCTACCGTTACCGGAAAGAGGACGATAAGGCCGAAGATATAGAGCAGTTGATGCGGCTATTGCTGGATTGATAATGTTGGCTGGTTTTATTCATCAAGTCTTTAGAAATTAATATTCCCCCGGGTTTATGGAAAATGTCTAATTTTCACATCTTAATATCAAACGACCGGTAAATTGTAAAATTTGGCAGGAGACAACCGATATAATAACCTTTCTGATAC
Source organism: Flavipsychrobacter stenotrophus (assembly GCA_947379685.1). GTDB lineage: Bacteria > Bacteroidota > Bacteroidia > Chitinophagales > Chitinophagaceae > Flavipsychrobacter > Flavipsychrobacter stenotropha_B. The sequence goes on from CANCOG010000003.1 coordinate 12,782, forward strand.
CGAGCTGTTACAGGCCTATCACAAAACAGGTGACAACCAGTGGTTGGGCCATGCCTTACAACGGTACACTGCATTGCTTTTCGGGGTGGCTATGAAGTACCTTAAAGAGAAAACACTAGCAGAAGACGCAGTACAACAAGTTTTCCTAAAGGCATTGACACATTTACCCAAAGAAGAAATCACTAATTTTAAGGGTTGGTTGTACGTACTGATGCGGAATCACTGCCTGCAGTTTTTACGCGACAGGCTGCATCATGCCGATGAAGCTGTGCTTGGCAACGTTGCAGCACAGGTGCAGGACGAAGAGGAATTCCGGCTGCAGGAATACACACTGCAGCAAATGGAAGAGGGTTTAGGGCAGCTGAATGAAGAGCAACGGGCGACTATTACCCTGTTTTATTTGCAGAAGAAAAGTTATGAGCAGATTATGACCACAACAGGTTTTACATTTATGCAGGTCAAAAGTTTCATTCAGAATGGTAAACGAAATTTGAAAACTATTTTACTTAAAAAACTCAGCGAACGTGCCGGTAAGTGGTAGTGACGAAATATTGAATTCAGGTTCACCCAAGGGTGATAGCGGCAGCCGGAACATACCTCTGGATGAGGAAAAGCTCATGGCCTACCTGGCAGGCGACTTGTCACCAGAACAGCAGTATGAATTGGAGCATTTCCTTAACGAAGAGGGCATGGAAAGTGATGCCGTAGATGGACTGAAAATGCTGGAAACAGAAGAAGTGCGGAGTTCCGTAAACCGCCTGAATAGTCAGCTGGGCAAAGCGATTGGTACAAAAAAAAGAAGCAGGAGAAAACCTGGGTCAAATTCAGTCACGCTAATTTCCGTCGTAATTATTTTATTGTTGGCAGTAGTTGCCTATTTTGTGGTGCGGTTAATGACTGTTCCTCATGTATAACAACTTGTAACACTGAGTTGGTTAAAAATCGCAAGCGTCATATTGGTAATGAAATTGACTTAAGATGTTTTAGGCCTGTAGGGCTATAAGATATTAACACAGGGTGCAGCCCAGTGGTATTAAATAGGAGATCCGGTCAGCCCTGAAAGGGTGTAATACTGTGTAACTTTCTTGAATATTAAGTCCATGACGTTGCAGACATACAGCAAACAAGCATTATGTACACTATCAATCTTATTAAACAATGAAGTGGTTATTGGTAATAGTTCTGTTGGTGGCCGGGAATACAGCCGCCTATGCGGAGGGCGATAGCCTGAGGGTATGGAATAAATGGTGCCAGAGGGCTGATACTCCAGTGTTGTTCGCTACCGCCAATAATATGATACAGGTTTGCGGAATGGGTTACAAAGCGTCTGATCTAACCATTAAAAGCCTGGATAACGCATTGAAGATAGGCGCACCAGAGGGCAAGGGTGATACAATCTCATTCATGGCCATGCCTTACCCCAAGTATGGTAAGAGAATGCGGTTAACAATAACTCATAAAAAGACAGGTAAGCTGTTAAAGACAGTCAGTTTTTCAGCAGAAGACGCACCGCAGCCGGTCGCCCGCCTGGGCTCAATAGCCGCTACTGAGGCAAAAAGGAAGGAAATACTTGCACAAACCGCGCTGAGAGTTGGGTTCGCGCATTCGCTCTATTGCTATCCTTACCGGGTAAAAGAATACACATTTAAATCAAGGATTGCAGGAAAGGATATCGTAATTCCAGTGAAAGGGTTTTTCATTTCAAAGGAAGTACAGCAGATTCTTTCTAATGCTCCAGAAGGGGCATTTCTCGAATTCGTAAATATAAAAGCCACTTGTCCCGATTGCGCCGACCGCGCCCTGCCAGATATGAAATTATGGATGAGGTAGATGGTGCTTTTTTATACACCAGGCACTTTTTTACTTTTTACTTTTAATTTTTTACTTAAATCAATATTTCCTGTCAATAACATAATTCACCAGCTCTTCCATAGCATTTCGTGCCGGTGTTTCAGGATAGGTGTGTAAAATGTCCAGTGCCTCCTTTTTGTAGGCCATCATCTTTTCGGCAGCATAAGCTATACCTCCCGACTTTTGCACCAGGTCTATTACTTCATTTACTTTATTCCGATCGGTGCTGTTGTTTTTGACTATATAGATGATCTTACGTTTGGTGGTGCTGTCAGCGTGTTGCAGGGTATAGATGAGGGGTAATGTCATCTTTTTTTCCTTAATATCTATGCCGGTGGGTTTCCCTATGTTGTCCTGCCCGTAATCGAAAAGGTCATCCTTGATCTGGAAGGCAATACCTACTTTTTCACCAAAAAGACGGAACTGAGCTGCAACCGCATCATCTTCGGTGGCAGAATAGGCTCCTGCAGCACAAGCGGCCGAGAGCAACGAAGCGGTTTTTGCACGTATGATTTCAAAATAGATGCTTTCATCTATATCAAGCTTGCGGGCTTTTTCCATCTGAAGCAACTCACCTTCGCTCATTTCTTTTACAGCGCGGGACGTTATTTGTAATATCTTAAAATCGCCGTTATCTATCGAAAGCAGCAGCCCCTTCGACAAAAGGTAGTCGCCAACCAGTACTGCTATTTTGTTTTTCCATAATGCATTAATAGAAAAGAAATTCCTGCGCATCATAGAGTTATCCACAACATCGTCGTGAACGAGGGTTGCTGTATGTAATAACTCAATAAGCGATGCTGCCCTGTAAGTGGCGTCATTTATTTCCCTGGCAATTTTCGCAGACAGGAATATGAACATAGGGCGCATTTGCTTACCCTTGCGCTTGATTATGAACCGCATAATTCGGTCCAGCATAGGGTTTGCGCTCTTTACACTTTCTGAGAATTTTTTTTCAAAAAGGGATAATTCACCGCCAATAACTTTATTTACCTGTTCCATTTTTTGGTCTGCTCTTAACTATACTGGCATAGTTTTTTTACGTAACGTTATGTGTACCTTCTGCCTCTTAGTTGTCTCCTTATTTTATCCCCGATAGCAATCGGACATCTATGGTGTACAACAATTAATGCACGAATTTACACCGCTGTGAGTATAAACGGGTGTAAAAGTTGAATAACTATTTTTATTCCTGCAAGAAAATTTGAGAAACAAATACAGATTTCACAATAAAATTATAAAACCGTTGTTATTTTTGTGCGGTTTGTTTGAATTTCGTAAATTCTGACCTACCTTTGCCGACACATTTTGTAAATAACAAATTTGTTCTGTACAAATACACATACTATGTTGATTAAGAAGTATTTATTATTAGCTGGTTTTTCGGTCATTGCCAGCCAGGCTGTAATGGCACAGGAAACAGCGGCTCCCGCTGCAACGCCTGCCGCTCCGGGAACACCACAATGGTCCAGCCGCGACATGACTTACCACGGTAAGAATTACGACGTTCTGGATTCGTCCTACTATCCAAAAAAACGACTGAAGCAATTCCGTCAGTTTATGGATCACCAGTCGGCTTTCCCGCCAAAACCACGTAATCAGTGGGAAGTGGGTGTAGGCTTCGGTCTGTACAATGTAGTTGGCGATATCAATTCGCTTATGTTCTGGCAAAAAGGCGGTGGTGGTTTGCATCTCCAGGTGCGTAAAGCATGGGGTTATGCGTTCTCTACCCGTTTGCAATATATCTATGGTGTAGCTAAGAACCTCGACGTTCAGCCTACTCAAAGTTTCGACGCGCCTTATACTAACCTGGGTTATACTCCGGTATATAATGCTACGTCTGCAAACCCGGCATCAAATGTTTACCGTGCTACCCGCATGGAATCTTCACAGCTGAATCTGGATATGATCTTGAATATCAAGAATATCAGTTTCCACGATGCACGTAACTGTATGTCATTCTATGGCTATTTTGGTCTGGGTGCATTGGGTTACAAAACTCGTGTAAATGCAGCTGATGCAAATGGTAATGCATATAACTTCAATTCTATTGCTAATCCTAAGGCAAGCAACAGCAGCAATCGTAAAGATCTGCAGAGCAAAATGGATAAGACTTATGAAAGTGTTGCTGACAATGGCAATGCAAGTACTATTCTTGACAAAAAGACACTTGACTTCGCACCTAGCATTGGTGCTGGCGTTGAGTTCAAATTGAACAAGGGTTGGAACATTCAGGTTGAAGACCGTTACACTTTCCCTGGTGATGATTATCTTGATGGTACTAAGTTCGGTGCTATGCTCGGTAATGCAGCTTCAGTTAGTCAGGGTAGCGATGGTATCAACTATTTCTCAGTTGGTTTGAACCACAACCTCGGTACTAAGAAAAAATCTGTTGAGCCTATGTATTGGATCAATCCACTGGATCATGCTTACAACGAGCTTTCTTACCCAAGGCATATGCTGTTACCTAACCCAGTGTTACCTGACGAAGATAACGATGGTGTTACTGACCAGTTCGACAAATGTCCAAAAACTCCTGCTAGCGTAGCGGTTGACGGTCACGGTTGTCCAATGGATACTGACGGTGATGGTGTTCCTGATTACAAAGACAAGCAACTGATCACTCCTACTGAGTGCCAGCCAGTTGATGCTGACGGTGTTGGTCATTGCCCATGCCCTGAAGGTTGTAAAGACATGAAGGATAAGGCAAACAAATGCCCGCACATCATAGACGGTATGATTCGTTTCTCTGGTAATGCTACATTAACTCCTGCTATCCAGTCTCAGTTGGCTACACTTGCTAGTCAAATGAAGCTTGACCCAGATTGTAAGGTTGTCGTAATGGGCGGCGGCGGAGATAAGAAGAAAGAGCAGCGCTCATGGGAACGTGTTAATGCATGTATAGAATATATGACTGAAAAACAAAACGTTTTACGTGAAAGGTTCATCTTCCAATATGGTAAAGGCGATGATGAGAACATAGTAAACTATCGTTCTGCAGCACCTGACGAAAGTGGTCCTTCTGCACCACCTCCACCACACCCAAATCTTAAATAAGTAATTCTAACTTATGATAATTAATAAAGCCCCCGCATTCCGGGGGCTTTATTGTTGCGTGCAAGGTCATTGACTTAGCAGGATTTTCTTTGCGGCTTTGCTTCTAATTAACTGAACGATGATTGAATAAACTGGGAACTGCGCCTCTGCGTCTTTGCGCGAAACCTTAAGACAATGACATTGCCGGGCAGGGTGCAACACAGGTTTTTCTTTATCTTTGACCATACGTAAATCAAAACATCCCACCATGAAGAGTATTGTCCTATCTGCCCTGCTTTGTATTGGTACGGGTGTCGCCCTTGGCCAGGGTAGCAAGATCATTGAAAATGATCTGTACAAGCCTACAAAATCCACCGAAGCAATGGCGTACTATAATACCGGTCACGATAATCTGGAGGCGGGCGACTACCCAAAGGCAGTAGCCAATTTCAAACTGGCGATAGCAGCAGATCCCAATTACATAGATGCCTATGATAACCTCGGACTCGTTTTCAGGCAAATGGATCTGTTAGATAGCGCTGAACGATACTATCTGATATCCCACAAAAAATACCCGAAGGGGGCTGTTGCACTGAGAAATCTTGCCGTTGTTCAGGAATACAGGGGCGATTATGAAAAGGCCATAGAATACTACAAGCAGGCGAAAGCGATTGATACCAAAGACCCTGAATCTTATTATGGACTTTCCCGCATGTACTTCCTGCTCAAGAAATACAAAGAGGCCCTCGAAAATGGCAACGCCACCGAAAAACTGTACAAGCAACGAAACGATCCCAATATCGGTGATTGCTACTTTATCTTATGCATGATCCATATCAGCATGGGCAATAAGCCTGCTGCAATTAAATACCGCGATCTTGCCCACAGCGTAGGATTTAAAGTCCCTCAGCAACTGGAAGATGCGCTGAAGTAGACCGTGAGGGTTGCTGAAAAATGCCTTCTCTTCTGGTCAAAAAAACTCAATGTGGTTTAACTGCATTTGAAATGCAAAGCAGTGTAGATACTGAGTAACTCCACTAAGGAAGCCCGAAAGGCTTCAATATAAATAGCCGCCCGTTAAACAGCAATGTCATCAATTTGAGGAAGCCTTATAAGGCTTCAACAATAATAGCCACCGGTGAAACCGATGGTTAGCTTAGGAAGGACACCAACACCGAAGGTGTTGAACTTATCACAGGTTAGATTAGGGTTATATACATTTCCACAAACTCGGATTTCTGGCAGGTTCTAGCTGCAATTAAATGTAGTTTAATTATTAATAAAATAATTATTGTCAGTTTGTTATTCTATTTAAAGTATTGTGCTTACATTCGTTTAAACGCACATCATGACGCAATACAAGGGACTATACGTTGATAATTTCTCTACAATTCTGGGAAATACTGCAGCCGAGAATAAGCTGCTCACTTATGCGCACAACAAAGGCTTTACAACGCTATCACTCTACGATCTGCATAAAATTTTACACAAAGGCAGCATTAACGCAGCTTCTACTGCTGCCCTGGCAGCTTTTAATACAAGAGCCAGAACGTCGTTTGGAATTGTTCACATAGCTGGCATTGCAGAAAACGCAGATTTTTTTACCAATGTCATAAGTGCTTACAATCACATAAGGCCGGCGGCAAACGAGCGGATAGACGTATATAACCTCGAATTCGAATTCTGGAACCAGGTAACCATCGACGATTATTATTGCAGCGACTACCTTACACCGCACAAATTGCCTTGCACCACCGATGGCGCATTTACTTTCTATCAACAACAGTTCAATGCTATCCATACCCTGGCCCAAAAGGACAAATGCGTCTGCGAAACCTACGTGGGCTGGCCTACAGGTGCTCAGGCAAAAGCTATGCTTCCATATGCCGATAGGGTACTCATCCACGCATATGTAGCGGATCCGGCCACTGCCTATGCTTACGTGGTCGACAGGCTTGCCCGTTATGCAAATGCCGGAAATGTAAATATCATCATTATCTTTTCTGCTGAACCAGAGTTCTCTGGTCCCTGGTTGAAAACCCACAGCCCCGACGATGCCTTCAAAATATTCCTCACCAAGTACGCCATGAACCCCCTCCCCTGGAAAAAGAAGATCACCCTCCTCGGCTATCAGTGGTTTGACTACGGTTACATGGTTTAGCCCAAACTTCGTTATACAATAGTCGCAGGAATATAGCGCATTTCGTACCGCCCTGTCCCAAAGGGATCCATTTGGAAAGGGGCATAATCTCATAGCGATGGGCAACGCCCATCGTAATTATCATCCCCATCTGATTGATGCCTGATGATGGCGGCAGGCAAATTTTGTTTTACCTTGCCGCCCAATACGCTTGTATGCACCATCCACCAGAACTCAGGACCGTTAACGTGACACGATATGTGACCCCCTTGCGGGAAGGTGGCTCCATGCCTGCAATTGCAGAGGCTGATGACCAGTTTTTGTACGTACTCAAGTTCCGTGGGGCAGGCCAGGGGCCAAAGGCATTAATAGCCGAATTGATTGGCGGTGAAATAGCCCGCGCACTTGGCTTGAAAATGCCGGAGATCGTTTTCGCCAACCTCGATAGCGCCTTTGGCCGCACTGAACCCGATGAAGAAATACAAGACTTGCTTAAAGCCAGTGTAGGCTTGAACCTGGCCGTTCATTATCTGTCAGGCTCGATAACTTTCGACCCAACGGTCACTACGGTAGATGCTGCAATTGCCTCAAAAATAGTTTGGTTAGACTGCCTGTTGCTCAATGTGGACCGTACCTGCCGCAATACCAATATGCTCCTATGGTACAAGGAACTATGGCTCATCGATCATGGCGCATCATTGTACTTCCACCACTCCTGGCACAATTGGGAAGAGAAAGCCCTCCTGCCTTTTGCTAATGCCAAGGATCACGTATTATTACCACAGGCAACTGAATTGGACACCATCGATGCCGCTTTTCGCACTATTCTTACCGATGAACTGATTACTTCCATTGTAGCCCTTGTGCCCGATAGCTGGTTGCTCCATGATGCCCCTTTCGAAACAGCCGAACAGCACCGTGCTGCATACGTCAGGTTTCTTACCGCCCGCGTTGCTCATTCTCAAACCTTTGTAAAAGCCGCAAACGATGCCAGAGCAACACTTATTTGAGTATGCCGTTATTCGCATTGTGCCACAGGTAGAACGCGAGGAATTTTTGAACGTGGGTGTGGTATTATTTTGTGGCAGGAAGAAATTTCTGCAGGCAAAAATCCTTCTGGACAAGCCGCGATTGCATGCCTTTTCACCAAAGCTCGATCTGGAAGACATCTATTGTTACCTCGCCGCCTTCGATCGTATTTGCCAGGGCGCAAAGGACAGTGGAGCCATAGGCAAATTGCCTCCCGCCGAACGTTTCAGATGGCTTACCGCCACCCGCAGCACCGTTGTCCAGACCTCCAAAGTTCACCCGGGCCTTTGCGACGACCCCGCCGAAATGGTAGAACGGTTGTTTGAACAAATGGTAGGATAAACACTGGCCTGCAAGTTGTCAAATCGACGGTAGGGACTGGGCTGTGCCCGCCTCCACCCAACCCGGGGCGCTATGCGACAACTCTACTTTCCCCCACTGGCGCGAGAGTTAGCGCAGCGCTCTCGTGTCTACATAGTTGGACGGGTTTCCGACCCGACTTTCTCAAAAAGGCATCAAACAAACTTAAGCCCTTATACCCCCCCAGCGCCAACTGCACATTGTCATAAATTATGGTCAACTCAGCCCATCCAGTCTTTTCTACCAGATGTCCGGACCAACCCGCATCATTTGGCCCCCGTTACTTCACATACTCAAACTCATACGCTGGCTTCACACCCTTGGCCTTTACTTCCGCTTCGCTTGCCCGCAGTTCAACACGGCGTATTTTGCCGCTGATGGTTTTGGGTAATTCGGTAACAAATTCCAGAAGGCGGGGCATCTTGTATGGTGCCAGGTTTTTACGCGAGTATTGAAAGAGGTCGTTGGCCATTGCAGTATCAGCAGCATAACCCTTATTAAGTACAATAAAAGCCTTTACCTCATAGCCCTTAATGGGGTGTGGACTACCAACAACTGCCGACTCCTGCACGCCCTCGTGCTCCAGCAACACACTCTCCACTTCAAACGGTCCTACCCTGTAGTCCGATGATTTGATAACATCATCATCCCTGCCCACGAACCAAATGTAACCCTCTGCGTCTATATATGCCTTGTCGCCGGTGTAGTACAACCCATGCCTGAATACACTCTTCTTTTTTTCCGGCTCACCGAAGTAGTCACTGAAAATCCCGTTTGGTTTACCCGTATCCATGCGCACACAAATATTGCCTTCTTCGCCGTGCGGCATCTGGTTGCCACCCTCATCGGCAATCACCACATCATACAGGAAGGTTGGCTTGCCCATCGACCCAAACTTTACTTTGTTACCCGGCAAATTGGCCACTATACAAGAACTCTCCGTTTGTCCGAACCCATCCCGAATCAATATGCCCGTTCCTTTCTTCCATTGTTCTATTACTTCCGGGTTCAGCGGTTCTCCTGCTGCGACACATTCCCGAAAGCTGAAATGGTAGGCCTTCAGGTCTTCCAGTATCAGCATGCGCAATACAGTAGGAGGCGCACAAAAAGTAGTAACCCTATGTTTTTCCACTTGGGTAAGGGTTTCAGCCGCATTGAAGCGCCCGGCATGGTGATAGGCGAAAATGGTCGCCCCCATATTCCACGGCGCAAAAAAGCTGCTCCATGCAAATTTCGCCCAACCCGGTTGCGATATATTATAATGAATGTCGCCGGGCCTTAACCCTATCCATGAGGCAGTGGTGAGGTGCCCAAGGGGGTAGGTAAAGTGAGGGTGGCTTACCACCTTTGGCATACCAGTTGTTCCTGAAGTGAAAAAGAGGAACAAGGGTGCATCAGCATGGGTATCTGCAGCATATGCGTCGGTACTTTCCTGTGCTATATCAGCCCACGAGTACCATCCATCCCTGGTGCCTTCTGCTATTATTTTTATCGGAACCCTGTTACCCGATAGCTCTTCAGCTTCCTCTATCTTTGGCGCATTATCATTGTCTGCTATTACCACCTTAGGCATTAGTTTACCAAACCGGTACACAATATCATGGACTCCCAGAATAGTGGCAGCAGGTATCATTCTCAGTCCACCCTTAATGGTTGCCAGTATGGCCAGCCAGTTAGTTTGCTGCAAAGCCATTTGGGTGAGTAAAATATCATCTTGTTCAGCGCCCTTATTCCTTAAGAAATTGAGCAGTTGATTGCATTTGTCGCTGGTTTCACGAAAAGTCCAGGCATGGGTATCCGCGCCGTTTGTCCATAATAGCGCGGTTGCATCGGGTGTGTCGCGTACATTGATCCCTTCAAATACTTCTTTCACCCAGTTGAATTTTTCCGGCGTCGGTATCTCCAGTTCCTGAAGTGAATCCCAGTTGCCCCCGGCTATCAATTCGCGTATCGTCCTGAACGTGCTTTCCATTTGCTAAAGTTAAGTGTAGTTGTGATGATCTCGAAGCCTAATCTATAACGCTGGTTCGTATACTTCCTATAAAAACGAAAGCCCGCATTCAAACTAATGCTGGCTTTCAGGAAGGACGAATGGGGCTCAACCCCATGAAGTGTCAAAGACGGGAATTCTATAATCATTCACTGTTGTTTATTTACTTTACAAAAGTAGATCTGCCATAGCACTCGAAAAATGACTTGCAGCATTCCATTTTGTGATATTGGTCAGCATATTTGATCAATCGATATCATATAAATACAATGCCATCAACTCGAGCGTTTTTCAGGCCTGAAGGGCCGCAAGAAATAAGCACAGGGTGATGCCACATCGGGTTCTTGCTATCACCCCTGGCCAGGAAACCTCCAACAGTGTAGGCACTGTATCCACTAAGTAATCCGAAACCACATCACGCGAAACCTTCCACAATTCAATAATCCGGCGGTTCAAATCGAATCGAAAAATGTGTAATATCTATGGCCTGTTGCCCTCATTTTCATTGCTATCTCGTTTAGTTTCAGTGCATATTTACCCTCAGCAACCCGCGAAGTATAAAAACATTGCGTAAACGGGTATCAATCAGTTACAGGCGGTCGGAAAATTGCTTATTATTGTTGTGATTTTGGGACAATAAGTCACGGGCATATGAGTAAGATCACGGTTCCTAAAAATGAACAGGGACGTATTGCGGCTTTAAAACTGTACGAGATACTGGACACGGTACCCGAGCAGGAATTTGACAATTTAGCACAATTGGCCGCCGAAATATGCAATACACCTATTGCCCTCATCAGCCTGGTAGATGAATCAAGGCAGTGGATCAAGGCTCGTGTAGGTATTGAAACCCAGGAGATCCCTCGTGATTATTCTTTTTGTAATTACACAATTCTCGACGACGAAATATTTGAAGTAAGCAACCCACTTGCCGATTCCCGATTCGATAAGAATCCTTTTGTCACAGGTAGTGCGGGTATCCGGTTTTATGCGGGCGTTCCACTCATTAATAAAGACGGCTTTAGGTTGGGCGCATTATGTGTCATGACCCCAAAGCATCACCAGCTCAACAGTTACCAGCGCATTTCTATCCAGATCCTCGCATCAGCCATCATGTCATTGATGGAGCTAAGGCGCGAACGTAAGGAAGCAGAGTTGTATCGGACGGCTATTGACGAGACCGCCAGCGTGTCCTTGCTGGACGCAGGTTTAAATGTCCTCTATGCCAACGAATGGTTCTGCAAAATGGTGGGGTTGAAAGAGGTGGAGCTGATTGGAAAGAACAACAATGAGATAAAGCTTGCAGATATATCCACGGATCAAGCCAATAGCATATTTGAAAGCATTGCCGACCGTAAAATTTGGAAGGGCCGTGTTAAGAACCAGAATATCAAGGGTACTGTAACATGGAGCGACCTTACCGTTATTCCCTTCGGTAATAAGGAAAACGAAGCATCCAAAATACTCTTCATACGCAATGATGTTACCGATCAGGTGTTGCTTCGGGAGCGTCTGGAAGAGGCTGAAATATTGGCAAAGACAGGTTGCTGGGAACTGAATATCTTCAGCCGGAATACTTATTGGTCGCCTGGTATGTTTGCCCTCCTCGACTATGATACTGTAGAAGAAAGGCAGAGCGAACAATCCATCATGAATTTCATTGCGCCTGTCGACTTTGACAGGGTCAACGAAGCGAATAAGAAACTGCTGGAAAAGAAAAGCAGTTTCGACAGGCTGGAGTTTAAGATACTGACCACCAAGGGCAGGGAAAAAGACATAAGCGCTGTTGTGCGCAAACGCTTCAATAGTAAGGGCGGCCTAACTGGTATCTACGGTACCCTACACGACGTTACAGAAACCCGTCATGCAGAGCAAGCTGTCCGCGAAAAAGAGGAGCAGATTTTTGATTTATATAACAATGCCCCTTGTGGCTATTATTCCACTGATGCCAACGGGCACATTACCGATATCAATAACGCCATGCTCAGGTGGCTGGGTTATTCGAAAGATGAATTGCTGAGTGTCATAAAACCAGAAGACCTTTTGCAGCACGCGAGCCACAAAAGCTACGCCGATGCAGTCCATGCGCTGGGTAAGTCGGGTTATTTCCGAGATCTGGGTGTTACCTTCCTTGCAAAAGATGGAGCCCCGGTTCATGTATTGGCTAATGCACAGGCTGTTCATAATAAAAAAGGGCACCTGCTCCATTACAATTTTAATATAAAAGACGTTACAGAAATTAGGAACCTGAAAGATCAGTTGGAAGAAACTGAGGCCGCCAGCAAGAATCAGGTTCAGGGCAGCGACCAATTGTTGCTGTTAATGGATACGGACTGCCGTTTTACCGATGTGAGTGAAAAGCTCCAGATGCTCACTGGCTTCTCGGCCAACCTGGTCATGAGCCAGGCATTTCTTTTTGCCTGGGACGAGGAATGGCGCAATAAGGCGATCAGCTATTACAAAAAGCAACTCAGCAAGGCAGAAACGGAAACCGTTTTCCTGTTGCCCATAAAGGACAGTGAGGGTGAAAAATTATGGATGGAAATTACCGGAACCCTCGTAAATGACGACGATGTGGTAACCGGTGTCAAGTGCTTCCTGTATGACGTAACTGAAAAGGTAAAAACTGAGGAAGCCCTGCATGAAGTGGCCTGGATAGCCATGGAAGCAAAGGATATGCAGATGAACATCGTGGAGAAAATGAGCCAGGATGTAAGAATGCCAATGAACGGCGTGGTAGGCATGGTAAACCTGTTGAGTACCACCCATCTTTCTGCCGAACAAAAAGTACTGGTTGGGGGCATTAAGGATGCTACTTCCGATATGCTCCGGAAAATGGACGATCTCCTCGAAGAGGCTAAAAATCCACCGGTGAAGCATGTTGTAAAGGATACCGAATTTGAACTGAAACAACTGGTTAACCATGTGATCTTCACACTGAAACCCGGCGCTGACGAGAAAAATATCCGCCTCATTTTACAAATAGATAATAAGATACCGCTCTCAGTAATTGCCGATAAGGGGGCCCTGAATAAGATACTCACAAACATTGCAGGAAATGCCATTAAGTTTACCGAAAAAGGAAGTGTAAGCATTAGCGTACTGCAAAAGGCGGTAGTGAAAGATGTAATTACACTGGAGTTTATTATAAAGGATACTGGTATCGGCATACCCGAGAATAAGATCGATTCTATTTTCGAAAGCTTTAACCAGCCTGGTCGCCAGTCGCCACGCGTTGCCGGCGGTGCAGGTTTGGGACTTACTTTAGCCAAGCAGCTCGTAGAACAGCAAAACGGCGAAATAAAGGTAAAAAGCCAGGAAGGGATAGGTACAACTTTCTCTTTCACCTACACCTGCCGCCAAAACAAACAACCACTGCCCGCCGACAGGCCCAGGGAAGTTACCGAAGAGAACGTGTCACTGGCAGGATACAATATTCTGCTGGTAGAAGATAACCTGATGAGCCAGCGCATTGGCCGTGCAACCCTCGAAAATTGGGGTGCTACAGTAGCGCTTGCTGATCTCGGGCAAAAAGCCATTGATCTCGTAAGAAGCCATAAATATGATGTGATATTAATGGACCTCCAGATGCCGGAAATGAGTGGCATAGAGGCAACCACCATCCTCAGGCAGGAACTCGGAGATACTACCCCTATAATGGGTATGACCGTTTCTGAAATGCAGGCCAGCCGCGAAATGTGCCTGAAGGCCGGGATGAATGAATACATCCTGAAGCCGCTCAAACCCGTAGAGCTGCACCAAAAGATATTTGCATTACTCAAGAAACCGGAACTGAAGCTGGTAGAAAAAGTGATCAATACCGATTACGTAAAGGAAAAGATCACCAACATCAACTTCGCCCGCAACATCACCGGCAACGATCTCCCGCTCATAAAGGAAATTCTGGAAATGTATATTTCCAAGACCCCGTCGCTCCTCGAGGAGCTGGAATTGCATATTGCCACCCGCAATTACAAGCTGGCACAGGCCGGAGCCCACTACCTTAAAAATTCCGTTGGCCTACTGGGAGCCGATACCTTATTCCACATGCTGGCATCCATAGAATACCAGCTCAACAACGTCCCCCCATCCTCCGACACCCTCGACCTCCTCGATAAGATGAAGATGATCGTCATGGAGTCAATTGAAGAAACAATTGAGGAATTAAGGGCACTTTAGAAATATAATTATCCACTGACGCTAGAGTTAGTGTCCCGCGTTCGGGTCTACCAGCCAAACGGGTCTCTGACCTGCATCTTGGGCAAGACCGATAATTTTAACTAAATAGTTACATTTAAATTGGCGAAAAATTGGAGCTCAAAGCACATGAAATTGCCCCGTTTTACAGTATTGGAGGCATCGTTTTTACCGACTGTAGAGAAGTTGTTAGAAAGAAAATAAATGGAAACTTCATGCATGGGGTTTACAAAGTTGGTACGCTAATCGAGCTGTATGATTATTTTACAGAGAGTGATATTAAAGTACTATATAATGCAAATGAAGAGGTCGGAGCAATAGAATTTTACTCGGGAGATGTGAGATTCTTGGGTAAGAATCTATTTATGCACAGTTATGTTGAATTAGAACATTTTTTCCAAAACATCGATAATGATTTGGAATTATCTGACATGGGATTCACCTCATATGCGTTTGGTATAGGTATTGAGTATGACGAGCTTCGCAATGCACCGATCTCAGTTATAGTTTTTAAAAGAGATTATTATGGATAGATATATAGCGAGGCATTGTTTAAATTCCCACTGGCGCGAGAGTTAGCGCAGCGCTCTCGTGTCTATCTAGTTAGACGGGTCTCCGACCCGACGTCCTCTATCCAATGTCAATAACTAAGGAAGCTTGATAAGGCTTCAACAACAATAGCCACCGGTGATCCCGATAGCCATCGTGGAGGTGGTAGATAATTGTAAAGCACCAACACTGAAAGTGTTGAAGTACGGTGGGGGACAGTGGAAAAATAGTAAGCTAGTGACATTGGTTCTCTACCTCGCGATAAACAAGGTTAAATTTTTATACTCCCACAGCCGCCTCCGCCCCTCTGCCTGCCCTATCTCCAATTAAAAACCTCCGCGTTTAAGTCTTACAATCCTCCAACGAAGCCTACACGAACCCCAGCCGACTTTTACATTTCCTTGTACCCCAATCACAATATATCTTCCTTACTTTTGCCCCTGAATTAAAGGAAATTTTATGCACAACAAATGGCAAGAAAACATTGAAGCAGCTTACGCCAACAGGGAGCTGCTGAAAGATGCATCATATATAGAAACCGTAAGAAACGTTATAGAAGAAGTTGATAAGGGCCGGCTGCGGGTAGCTCAACCAACCGCCAATGGCTGGGAAGTGCAGGAATGGGTAAAAAAAGCCATTCTGCTGTATTTCGGCGTTCAACCTATGCAAACCTGGACCATGGAGCCCTTCGAGTTTTATGATAAAATGCTCCTGAAAAAAGATTACGCGTCACTTGGCGTTAGGGCAGTACCTCATGCGGTTGCGCGTTATGGAGCATTCCTCGCCCGCAATGTGGTGCTCATGCCCTCCTACGTAAATATTGGAGCCTATGTCGATGAAGGTACAATGGTGGATACGTGGGCCACAGTAGGGTCCTGCGCACAGATAGGCAAGGGTGTTCACCTGAGCGGTGGAGTAGGTATAGGCGGAGTACTGGAGCCATTGCAGGCTTCCCCGGTTATTATAGAAGATGGTTGCTTTATTGGGTCGCGTTGTATCGTAGTTGAAGGGGTGATAGTGGAAAAAGAAGCAGTATTGGGTGCCAATGTAGTACTCACCCAATCTACAAAGATCATTGATGTAAGCGGAAGCGAACCTATCGAATACAAAGGCAGGGTACCAGCAAGAAGCGTCGTAATACCCGGCAGCTATACCAAGAAATTCCCGGCCGGGGACTACCAGGTGAGTTGCGCATTGATCATCGGTACTCGCAAACCATCAACAGACCTGAAAACCAGCCTCAACGATGCCCTTAGAGAGTTTAACGTTGCAGTCTGATAAATTTTGACAGCCCCCTGAAGTAATGTCATGAACTTGACAGAACCTTCTTTGCGGCTTGGCAAACCAACAGGATAAATGAATATGGAATAAACTGGAAACCGCGCCTTGGCGTCTTTGCGCGAAACTTTCGGTCATGGATGTTCACCATAAGGGCGTAATAAACAGAAGAAACAAAACCCCTGCAAATATTGCAGGACAACAAATATCAACCAGATGTTACTGAACATTGACGGGCAGTTGCTTAACGAAGTGTATTTTAATGAAACTGTAGCGAACTACTTGTGGTTTGCCGGTATCATTGTCGGCACGCTCCTGCTCAAAAAGCCGCTGGCTGCTGTTCTTACACGCATCAGTAGCCGGCTGGCCTCGAGATTTAGCTACATAAAACACAAAGCAGAAATAAGAGAGTTGCTGTTTAAACCAGTTGAGCGCTTATTGATGGTAATCCTGTGTTTTGTCGCTTCCGAGCGTATTGCCGGGCTACTGAACAGCATCAATCTGCACCGTACAGCACCCAGGAAGGGCAACAACGTAATTGTGAATCTGGGCGATCTTTCAGACCATGTTTTCCTGTTGTTATTTATCATTTGCTTTACGCTGTTGATAACCCGTATTATCGATTTTGTCTATTACGTAAGGATGGGCAGGGCCAGGGAAGAAAAGAACATGTCCCGCCAGCAAATGTTTCCGCTGATCAAGGAAATGTCCAAGCTGCTTACCTGGACCCTCAGCGTGTTCTGGATACTGGGCAGCGTTTTTCACGTCAATATTCCTGCGCTGATCACCGGTTTGGGAATTGGTGGTGTGGCTATTGCATTGGCAGGTAAGGAAACCGTCGAAAATTTCTTCGCTGCTTTCACCATCTTATCCGATAGACCCTTTATCGTGGGCGACGTCATCAAGCTGGGAGAAATAGAAGGTGTTGTGGAGCGCATAGGCTTCAGGAGCACCCGGTTGCGCAATGCCGATGGGTCTGCATTCATTATCCCTAATCAGAACCTGGTGAGCCAGAGCCTTGTCAACCATAGTGCCCGTGAAACCCGGGGTATGAAAATCACCGCCAACATCAGGTACGGAATTACGCCCGAAGTGATGGCCCAAATGATCGCAGAGATTAAGGAAACACTGCACAATACGCCTCCGGTAAAGGAACCAATTACTGCACTTGTAGAGAGTTTTGAGAAGGAAACCATCTTACTTTTGGTCAACTACCATCTCCCTCATCCATTACCGGAAGGTAAGACCCTCCTCGCCCTCAAGCACGATATCAACCTCAAAGTCTTTGAGATCATCAGCAAGCACGCTAAACTAGGCGCCCCACCCGAAAAGGAATAGAAAGATTTGACAGCAACAATACACAAATTGAACTGCTGATTGTGCAATAAGCCCTGCCCCTATTTACTGACCCCTCTAAAAGGTTTTCGCATCGAATGAGGGCGCTGCCTGATAAAATAAAATGTGAACAAATAGAAAATGAGATGAACTATCCTGTACGATAGAAAGAAAATGAACTTCCGGAATAAACTCGTCTGTTGATAGAATTCCGGGCCATCAATCCTCACACACTCATTGGCAATAATGTCCTTAAGCTTGGTCGTTATCTCCGCTCCAATAGCTGCATTGTCAATATCAAGATTCAATTCCACGCTGGCAAAAGCGCTGATATTATTTACATTATAAGAGCCTGTTGTCACCCACTCCCCATCCCGTACCGCAATTTTAGCATGAAGTACATTGCTCTGATATTCATATACTTCTATTTTGTTTCGGAGTAGATACGGATATAAATATCGCTCTGCATATTTTGCAATGGTTATGTCGGAAGTTGCCGTTAGCACAAGCTTTATTTTCACTCCTCTCGAAGATGCCTGTTTCATCGCATTCATCAGTTTTTTTGGAGGCCAGAAATAGCTCGTCATCACAATAACTTCCTCGTTAGCTTCCCGGAAAATTTGGCGATAGCTTTTGGTGATCTGGGTTTTCCAATACAGCCAGTCATTGCGCCGTATTCTTACCTTGCATACTTCATTAGGCAATGGCCTGCGATTGGCCGTTTCCGTGGGTACACATTCTACCCT
Organism: Flavipsychrobacter stenotrophus; assembly: GCA_947379685.1. GTDB lineage: Bacteria > Bacteroidota > Bacteroidia > Chitinophagales > Chitinophagaceae > Flavipsychrobacter > Flavipsychrobacter stenotropha_B. The sequence goes on from CANCOG010000003.1 coordinate 31,293, forward strand.
TAGCACCGACCTGTTCCACAAGTCTTCGCATACCGCATTCAGTTGACCCGCCACCTCACCTTCTGCACGAATTGCCCAGTCCAGCCAGGCCCTGCTATCGTTAATGTCGTTGTAACGGTTACTGATGTTGATACC
>CANCOG010000004.1 GCA_947379685.1 Flavipsychrobacter stenotrophus
GACCTGGATTCGAACCAGGACAGACAGAGTCAGAGACTGTAATGCTACCGTTACACCATCGAACTTTGTTTTGGGAGTGCAATGCTAAGGATGATTTTTAAAAACTAAAAATTTTTTGTCAGAAAATTTTCAGAAAGTTTTACAAAGACAGCCATTTTTGGGAAAATCAGGGCTAAACTATTACCTTTCAGCGTATGACGGTCCATTTTTCACCAGGCAGCAAACTGATTTCCTACACAAAAGGAGCTGTCTATTGCTGCCTTGGCATGGCACTACTATCAATACTCATTTATTCCGGCTGGTATATATGCACGGGGTATGCTCAACTATCGGACTGGTTCCATGCACTTAATCCTTGTTTTTACCGAAGTGCTGAATTCACCACCTACTTTTTTACCCCGGCTGTAAAACGGGCCGGCAATTTGTATTTTGCACTAGCCATTTGCATTTCCTTTGCCGGATTGTGGGCATTGTTCTTGCATGTCAAGAAAAGTAAATTAAAAACCGCCGCACCAATTAAAATTAGTATTGCACTCCCTGTTATGCTATTATCAACCGTCATTGTTTTCTTTTGCTGCATTATGTGGCATATGGGAAATAAAGCCGCATTGCCAGCGTTCGATGAGGTTTTTTCAGCGCAGAATGTCGCTGGCATACATTCTTTCCAGGGTGTTTCCTACTATATGCTACCCAATAATCATCTCTTATTCAACCTTTTAAACAATACTCTATTCCCCCACTCTCTTGACCATGTCGCGACCGGCCGGACACTCTCGTTGTTGGCCTATGTACTTTTTGCATTATCCGTCTTTGCCTGCACACTCAAGGTCAGTGGCAACCGGCTGCTTTCATTGCTGCTCACGCTTGCTGCCGCATCGCAATTCTTTGTCTGGGGGTTCAGTTTCCAGGCACGTGGTTACGAGTGCTACCTGCTGGCATCAGGTTTGCTTTTTATATCGCTTTTCGGATATGTTTTCAGTGAAAAAAAGTACTGGCTCTACATAAATGTAATTGCCTGTGCAGCGGGTTATTTTATCATGCCTTCCTTCCTGTATTTCCATGCTGGTCAATTGTTATTCATGACGTTGTACCAAATCACCCAACGAAAGGGAGTAGGCGCATTCTGGATAGCCCAAGTGATCAGTTTCACACTGGTGTTTATCTGCTACCTGCCCGCGCTGTGTTTTTCTGGTCGCGATGCCATTACCAGCAATCATTATGTAGCACCCATGGGCACCTACAAAACTACCTACGCGTTCATGCAATGGATGTTTCCCTACTTCCGTACTTACCTGGCGCATATGCTTTCTAATTCTCATCCTGAAAATATCACGCTTAGCCTTTGCGCGGCAATCGTGCCATTTGCCTTGTTATTGGCAAAGAGGAATTCGCGGTTCTTTCTTGCAGGGTTATTTTATGCAGCAATTTGGCTGATGTTCTTCTTGCTCGTGATTGCAATGAAGCGCCTGCCTTTCGAACGAAACCTTGCCGCCCATTATTCCCTCAGCTTCATTTGCCTGATCATTACGTTTTATTGGCTTTTGGGTTTCAAAAACAAACTTGCTCCCAAAATTAAAGTCATGATCGCTTCTACCGTGGTATTGGCATTTGGGATCCATTTTTACAAGACAAATGCAACACTTATTGATGATACTCTGTATGAATATAACGTCAACTATGCCTGCCATCTTTTCGGCGACGCCCTAAAACGAATACCTGCAGGAAGTATTGTAACCTGCAGCGATGAAGGGTTTTATTATGGTTACCTGTGCCGGAAAAATGGATGTGAAGTTCACCCCTGCCCCACTGGCAACGAACAATATTATATCAAACAAAATTTCGAGCAGCTGCCGCCACTGCTCGCGCCGAATTTTGAATTGCTGACCAATTTGAATGAAATGGAGATTTACCGAAGGAAAAAATAAATATAGCTATGCAATGCCGTTAATATAACTGGCGTTCTTTGCTGCTTTGCAATTACACTGATAAATACTTTTTGAATAAGTGGAAATTGCGTCTTTGCGCGAAAGTCTAATCTTGATGACAGCGGCCCGTCACGAAAATATCCTTTCTACCGCCCAGGCTTTGAGGCGCATTTCTGCCCATTCCTGCTCTGCGTCACTATCATAGGTAATAGCACCACCGGTTTGGTAACTCAGGTATTGCGTAGCCGAATTATAGAACAGCGACCTGATAATGACATTAAAATCAAAATCGCCATCCGGGGTGATGTAACCGACAGTGCCTGAAAAAAGCTCTCTGGCAGAGTCTTCGTATTTATCTATCAGTTGCATTACTTTGTACTTGGGCGCGCCAGTCATACTCCCCATCGGGAATGAATGCCTTATAGCATCTGTAAAGGGCACTCCTTGTTTCAGTGTCCCACTGACGGTCGATATCATCTGATGCACGTGCGGGTAGGTATATATCCCGAAAAGCTCATCTACCTGCACACTGCCCACCTCGCAGGACCGGGCAAGGTCATTACGTACAAGGTCAACGATCATCACGTTTTCAGCCCGTTCCTTTATGCTGGTTTGCAGGTCATTTTTGAGATCGTTGTCCTTTTGCTGGTCAGCGTCACGTCGCGATGTCCCCTTAATGGGTTGCGATAGGATTCGAGCGCCTTCCTTCCTGATATACCGCTCCGGGCTGGCACACATAAGGTAAGATTCTTGAACCCTGTAAAACGCTGCAAAAGGAGCAGGAGAAAGGGCATTGAGTGCACGGAAGGCCGCCACAGGATCTATTATTGCATTTTCACAAAAACCCTTGGTGCAGTAATTGATCTCGTAACAATCGCCATCAGCAATATGCGTACGCAACGTTGCTATGGTAGCGAGGTAGGCATCTTTATCTGTAAGCCTTTCAAACGATAGTTTGGGTAAGTCAATTGCAGAGACGGATACGGCCAATATTTCCCGGAAAATAACTTCTGGGTCATGGACAGTAGCAATAGTGACTGTCTTGCAATCACTAGCCATGTAGCAAACTGTTTCCGGTATAAAAAAATGCAGCAACGGGAAGCCTGAACTACCTGGCCGCGTGGGTGGCAAACCGGGATGAAGGATATTCTTGTAGTCGTAAGTGATGTGTCCAAAAAACCAATCCTTCCTGGCATCGTGCAACTGTTGCAGCTCCTGCAACATATCAGTCCCTCCACCTGTTAGGTTTTTGAGAGCCCCTGCGGCACACAAACATTCATAATTGGCGGCAGTTTTAGCATATTGATTATTGTCCAAAAAAATATGGATGCTGAATTGTTGTGACCAACTCAGCATCCGTAGTTTAAATTCAGCGACACTATCATCGCCTAAAGAATATGTTTTTTGCTGCCTGCGCAGTGGTGCAGTCATGAATTAAAAATCATCATCGTCATCATCAAAACCACTACCTCCTTCGCTGAAGAAGCCAAGATCCTTAAACTCGTCATCCACATCAAAGTCATCGCCTTTTGATGATTTCTTTTTTGCCGGACTCTTGCTCTTTGACTTCGGCAATTCGAACTCTTCGAAATCCTTGTCCAAATCGTAATCATCGTCCTCATCCTTACCAAAGTCATCGTCTTCTTCGTCGAGGTCGTCATCATCGTCGTCGTCATCGTCATCAGATTTCTTTGCCTTCTTTGAAGCTGTTTTTTTGGCGGCAGACTTCTTCTTTGGCGCATCATCATCGTCATCATCATCGTCGTCATCGTCAGAAGATGCCTTTGCCTTTTTTGAAGTTGCTACTGCCTTAGATGCTTTTTTCGGAGCTACGTCCAGATCATCATCCAAATCATCATCATCGTCATCCAAATCAATCTTCTTGCCCTTTGGCGATGCCTTTTTAGATGCCGCTGCTGCGCTCTCCCCTGCACTCTTTTTGCTGGCGGTTTTCTTGTCCGTGTTTGATTTCATAGCGCTCATACTTAATGCCGTAAAATTTTAATAGTTTGCTGAGATTGCCAAATTTTTTTTTAATAAAAAAAACATAATTTTTTCACTAATTTATTTTAATCAACTGGTTCCTTCCAGTGCCGTTCGAGATGTAGGCTATTTTGGTCTCCAGGTACTGCTCTACAAAGGTACAATACTCTTTGAAAACCTGCGGAAGCCCCTGGTAATCAGCTATTCCCGAAATTGGCTCACCCCAATTCTCAAAGGTATGGTAAACAGGTTCCAGCACAGTACTTTCGCTCATTTCGTAAGGGAATTCTTTGGTTTCTGTCCCGTCAATTTTATAACCAGTAGCCACTTTTACCGGCGTGAACTGATCCAGAACATCGGCCTTTGTAACAATCAGCTTCGTTACACCGCTTAACATGACCGCATAACGCAGTGCAACAAGGTCTATCCAGCCACAGCGGCGCGGGCGGCCTGTCGTGGCCCCAAATTCGTTTCCGGCCTTGCGTAAAGCTTCGCCCGTTTCATCGAAGAGTTCAGTTGGGAACGGACCACTGCCTACCCTGGTACAATATGCCTTAGTGATGCCATATACGTCGCCAATGCGCGATGGTGCAACACCAAGCCCGCTGCATACTCCAGCCGCAATGGTATTGGAAGAAGTAACGAACGGATATGTACCAAAATCGATATCCAGCATACTGCCCTGTGCGCCTTCTGCAAGCACTCTTTTACCATTTTTCAAATGAGCATCGAGCCAGTACTCACCATTTACAATATTGAGCTTGCGCAATTCTTCAACGGCTTCAAAAAACGGTGCTTCCCATTGCTCCCAATCTACAACATGGTCATACTGGCGCAGCATCTGGGTATGCTTGTCCCGCAACTTTGTATATTTCTCTTTAAAATTCTTCGACAAAACATCACCTACCCTCAGGCCATTACGACCTGTTTTATCCATGTATGCCGGCCCTATTCCCTTCAGTGTAGAACCGATCTTGTCGAGCCCCTTAGCCGCCTCAGAAGCCGCATCGAGCGCCCGGTGTGTCGGCAAAATAAGGTGCGCCCGTTGAGACACAAACAACCGGCTTAACAGATCGGGACAGATCGGTATTATTTTCTTAAGTTCACCTTGTAGGGTTACCGGGTCAATTACCACTCCATTCCCTATCAGGTTCAGGCAATGGGTCTGAAACACTCCCGAAGGGATCGTATGCAGCACAACCTTGTTACCATCCACATACAGTGTATGCCCGGCATTGGGGCCACCCTGAAAACGAGCGATGATATCGTAATTATCAGCAAGATAGTCTACAATCTTACCCTTACCCTCGTCTCCCCACTGCAACCCAAGCAAAACATCAATCATGAAAATCTTTTTAAACGCCAACATTAAAATGCGGCTGTAAAAATAAACAATTAGCCGTTGACAGCTAACAATAATCCGGCAAGTTCCTGATTTATTTCAATATTCCTGTTGCAGGCATACGTTACTTGTTAACGCAGGTACAAATATGCCCGGAACCTGCGATGGTGAAGGTAAAAAAATAAAAATCATGGACAAGAAACCTTTCGTGCCAATCCCGAAAACCCTGTAATATTCAAGATATACCACATGAGTAGTCTGCTCAACAGCTCAGTTTATTTTGTTAAACTGCCATTGACTTGTTATCTGAACACTCCGAGGTCAATATTTAGTTTTTCTGCATTGGCAATAATAAGATTCTTCCGGTAACTGATTTTCATCTCACTTACTTTTCCTTCGTCCTTAATAAGCTCTGTCACCTTTGCATTGCTCAGAATATAACGGGCTGCAAACTCACCATGGTCCTGCACCAGCAGTTGTTGTATTGGTGCAAAAACTGTGGCTTTCATTTCTTCTATATAAGCCTTTTGCCGGTTCAACTCATCCCGTTCCTCCTTCGTCATTTTTATATTTGACGGCAACTTAGAAAGCCCCATTTGGTGTGCCTCTGCAACTACTCTATCATAAAACTCCTGAATTTCTGCTTTGAATTGCTCATTCTTAATGCTGTAGATCATCCCTTTCAGGTTCAACCAATCGGAGATATTAACTACTTCATTGGCAATATCAACCATCAGGGACTTAACGATCACACTGTTACAAGGCTTCTTCAATTTCTGTGCAGTTGAGTCCCGGAATGTGAGCAACTCATTAAGTACATATTGGTAGTAGGCGCTCATTTTCTTATCATCTTTTGATAAGAAGTCTTTGTCTTCTGTTGTGTCATAACTGATCTGATCCAGGTACCTTCTTTCGTCATTGAGCCATTCTTCGATCCCTTTTTCACGGGCTTCGCCTACAAGTTCCTTTTTCAGTTTCAACAGATAAATAACATCATCAACTGAATATTTGATCTGATCAATGGAAAGTGGCCGCTGGCCCCAATTACTTGTCTGTAACTTTTTATCGAGCTGCACATCAAATTTCTGCGCAACGAGTTTACCAATGCTGGTAAACTCATAATTCAGAAGTCTGGCTGCCGTGTCTGTATCGAAGATACTCTTTGGGTAGCATTTCAGGGTGTGCAACAGCCTGATGTCCTGATCGGGGGCGCTGGCTACTTTTAATATATTAATATTCTCAAACACCTCGAATAAGGGTGCAAGGTCAATATCTTTTAAAGGGTCGATAACGAAACAGCGGTTGCGGGTAGCCACTTGTACCAGGCAGATATTAAACCCATACATGTACATATCCTTATCAAATTCAATATCGAATCCAATTTCATCGCAACTGTTCAGGTGCTGAATGCACTCCAGGAGTTTGAACTGGCTATCGATGTAAGTAATGTTGTAGCCTTTATGTTTTATAGTGAAATCCATGGTTCGTTTGTGGTTTATTTATAAGGAGGATAGGGGATAGTTTAGCATGTTAGCGGTTCAACAATACCTTTAGAAAAAAAGAAGGCTTACCCAACTGCCGCTGCATGTCAGCATCTGTAAACATACAACTTATTACCTTGTGTAAAGTCTGGCTTTTATATGCCTTGCTAAACACCATGTTAAATACCCAATGGTATTTAAATATTTTTTGCATCCGGGAATTGGCAGTCAACTCCGCGCCCAGATGTTTAAAAAACAATGATTCATATTCCTTCTTGAAAAATGCAGCTGAATAATCTTTTTGGGCTATTGCTTGTTTAATGGCTCCGGCAGCGAGCATTCCACTATGCAACGCGTTCCCTATTCCTTCCCCACTAAATGGGTCGATCATTAACGCCGAATCGCCTGCAAGCATAAAATTATCCCCTGAAAACGGTTGTGGTTCACTGTAAATGGGAATACCCCACCCCTGAATTTTACCCAGCAATTTTGCATTAGCAAACCGGGAAGCAAACCGGGGATGATTATTGATAGCATGCAGCATTAGTTCCCGCAGATTGATCTTTTTCTCCCTGACTGTTGCCGACAACATACCTATACCCACGTTAGCCCGCCCGTTGGGCAAGGGGAACACCCACAGATAACCTGAAGGTATATCAGGCAAAAAATGTAACTCAATGAAATTTTCGGGGTGCAGCCCCGTCACCCCATCATAGTAGGCCCGAAGACCTATGGCACTTGTTTTGGCTTCGGTATGCGCAGCTAAAAACTGTTTGCGAACAATGCTCTTATCGCCATCGGCACCCAGTAAAACAGGAGCAGATATTTCGTATTCCTTGTCTCCCTGCGTCATACGCACAACTACCCCATTCTGCCCCCTTTCAATTCCAGTAACCTCAGCCCCCTGATAAACAGTGCAATAAGGCGAAGCCATTTTTTCAAACAGGAAATTATCAAGCACAATACGGGCCGCAACAAATCCCTTAGCCTCAGTCTGGTCTTCCTTTCTAGCGGTATAAGGTATATCTATAGACTTGCCGTTTGGCGCCACTACTGTCATTCCCCAGGAGGGAAGGAAACTCTGGCTATTCTGGCGCATTTCGGCCAGCCAGGCCGGATTAGCCATATTAATTACCGATGTCGTTCGTCCGCTACAGGCATCACCACAAACTTTATCCCGTGGAAAAACCTCTTTTTCCAGTACAATGTGTTTGATCTTATCCTTGGAAAGAAAGAAAGACGCACCGGCACCGGCGGGGCCGGCACCAATAATAATGGCTGGTATATCTATTTTCACAGGTGGCATTCGCAGGCCCAAATATACGCAGGATTCCTGCTAAAGTTGGGAAAGCACAATCAGAACCAAAACGATTACAAACAGTTAAACCCATAAACTTGCAATAGGCCCGAATTAATGCGCCACTGGCTTTCATTTGTCAGCATATCTCTACACTCCAAAATGAGGATTGTAAATAACTCCCAGCGCATTTCCCCAGGGATCTTTTACCGCAGCCACAACAATTTCACCACCAACATCCTGCGGCTCTTCCAAAGGTGTTGCACCAGCTGCCAGTAATTCCTGATAGGCAACACGGGCATCATCCACGCCCCAATATACCCTTAAACTCGCTGCTCCGGCAGCATCAACATGTTCAGCAGGGTGCAGGCCCAGCTCATAACCACCAATATTAAAGCCAACATAGTATGGAGTGTCATAATAGGGCTGTTTACCGGTTACGCCGATATACCATTCCTTTGCCTTAGTAACATCAGTTACAAAGTACATGGCAGTTCTTAATCCTTGAAAACGTTGAGTCATTGAAGCAGTTTTTAGCGATGTTCAAGAGCTAAAATTAATTGAAACGCAGATAGCGACCAAGAGTTCAGTATCACCATAAGCCATTAAATAAATTACTGGTTACCCTACAAAATGAGCGCATTTGATCAGTCCAAAATCTATTCACTGACATGCTGTAATTTTTAACCGTAAGTTACAATATGCATCTAAAATATTACCTGCTTTTTTACAAAAGACTTTATGCTTATTTTGCGTTAAACTGATAAAATATGCCCATCAACAAGATCAAACTAGTGATACTGAGCCTAATACTGCAATTGGCCTACCTGAACAACGCCCATTCACAGGTTGGATGGCGGTATTTACCAAATGTTGGACTGGACACGCCCTATGTCAGATTCGAAGATGTGTACTTTACAGATACCAGTAATGGATATGCTGTGTATATCAATTATTTCACCATGACGGATTCTTCGCAGAAACCAATTTACAAAACCAGGGATGGTGGCAACTCCTGGACAAAGGTTGGCCCCGCAATCTATGGGTCAAATGCCTTGCGATGCATCGAGTTCCTTGGTGACAGAGTTACGGGTGTTGTTGGCAGTCTTTCAGGATCAATATACCGGACAACCGATACAGGCAATACCTGGACAGATATTTCTGCCGCGATTGATGACACGGTAAGCACCGACGACTTTTATGTCGGTTCGAAGCATATCTGCGGATGGGCTCATGCAGGAAATACTTTTTATGGCGTTGGCTGGTGGGGAGCAACGGTAGCCCGCCTTTATAAAAGCACGGATAAGGGAGTTACCTGGACAACAAAATACCTGGATACCAGTCTTGCCACTGGCCTTGTAGATGCTGTTTTCATTAGTGCAGATACCGGTTTCGTTACAGGTGGGCATAATGTTTCTGCTGGCTTCTTCGTTTCACCATCCGACGAGTCGGTGATATTAAAGACAACCGACGGGGGTAATACCTGGACAAAGGTTTTTTCTGATACAACTTTAGGAGGGCGTATCTGGAAAATACAGATGCTGGACCGCATGAACTTCGTCGCATCCATTGAAGCCTATTACTACCCCGACAGCGTCAATATGATCAAGTCTGTAGACGGCGGTAATACCTGGACTATCATTCATGCCGGTAGTACTACCGATTCGGCAATTGCGTGGGATTGTATCACTCAAGGCATCGGTTTTGCAACGCCGAGGATAGGCTGGCTGGGAGGATATTATAAAGGATTATTTCAGACAACCGATGGCGGGGCTACCTGGGATACCGTACATTTTGGAACAACTTTTAATCGATTTTTTGTCATTGACTCAACACACGTGTTTGCAGGCGGGGGAATGGTTTATAAGTGGGCCGGGCACCTGTCGAAAGTAGATGTAAAGGATGTTAGTCGGCCATTGAAACCTGCCCATATCTTGTACCCGGTTTCACCCAACCCCGCCAGGGGGATGGTAAAAATTGAATTTGACATACTCACTGAAACTAATGTAGTGTTACAGGTAGTTAATATAGATGCACGGCAACATACAACAGTAACACGCGGCCGGTTTAAACCAGGGCATTATTCTTACTACTGGGATAGTGACAACATGCCCGGCGGCCATTATATGATTTGGCTAAACAACGACCAGATACCCATCTCCCGGAGATTTGTACTGGAAAAGTAACTGCACTCAAAAGTAGTTGCCCGGCAACGTGAAATACATAAAGGCTAGCACATCACAATGAACTCAACAATAACCTATTCAATATAGAGGCCCGCGATATTGCGCGGGCCTCAAATATTTTTCTATGAACTGGACGTTATAACAGCAAATCAATATACAGCTATCTTGCCCGTCTCCACCAGCTTGCCGCCCAGTGAATACCAACGGTAAATGTAGAAACCTGGTGTAACCACATCATCGATCTTAGCTGATTGGCTATCGTAACGCCTGATCATTGAGCCATTACAATTGTATATTTCTAGCTTGTCGTATCCTGCGCCTGGCATCATAAATGACACCATTCCTCCGCCTGATTGAATAATGATAATATTTGAAGGCTGGCCTTCCACACCATTAACGCTGGCATGACTAACAGTAATATGTACTGTATCAGTAAGCGTCTCAGTAAAACAATTGGTATGCACAGTATTGGTTACTGTATACGTTCCGGTTGCCGAATAAACATGGGTGGGGTTTGCAGCGGTGTCCGTATGAGCATCTCCAAAACTCCAGGTATGCCCTGTACCTACAGGTGAATGATTTGTAAACGTCACCGTACTTCCGGACGTACTACGACCAAACCCGGCATAAGGATAATGACCATTCTGCTGCCATTGGTCAAGGCTATCGAACACTACCTTTGTGGCAATGCGCTGAAGCCTGTAGACACTAGCTGGTGCTAGGCCCAGGGTGTAGGGGCAATTCAGCGAACTTTTATGATAAATAGAAGAATACAAAACTGCCGCCTCGAGGTAGGAACCTGCTGGCAATGGGTGAGAGCTGTCGGAAATAAACAGCCATGGTGTGTACACACTATCCATCATCACTTTAAAAGCCATACCAACCGGTGCCACACATGCATGGTTATCGATTCCCATTTGCAGGTAGCTTTCCCTTAACCTAAATTGCATACCTGTGTAGCTGCAAATAACAGGATACGAGCCACAATTAGATGGATCGCCATTGGCATGGCCCCAGGTCATCATGAACATGGTCTGGGTACAAGTGTCATTGGCATGCACCATACTGTCTAACCTTGCTGCATAGGGGTAAACATCTGTAGCTACCTGTGACGGTGGGAATGCCGGCATCTGGCTTTGTTCGTGAATAACTACAATGTCCCATTTCTGTGAGAATATTTTAGAAATTGTGGTGCTGTTGGTTGTATGCTGCTGCATAGTATAGCCACCTGGTGCCGACATATCAAATATAAGCGTGTCACCAAACGCTGCAGCTATGGAGTCGAGAATTTGCGGCATATTATTGGTAAAAGTGTAGCTATTGCCAATAAACAGGACCTTTTTGGTCACACCAAAAGAAACATTTGTAAGGAATACAAGCATGAATGATAGGGCAAAAAGTAATCTTTTCTTTGTCATAGTAAGCGGAGTAAAGTCTATTGAATATTGATTTCGTTTGCGCGAAGGTACGAATCCTGCTTTTGCCGAACAAAACCAACATACTTATTACGTTTCTAAGACAATACTCATCTGATTTTTGAACTATTTGTAACTGCGTATTAATATTGACTTCACCTTTGATTAGAGCATAATTGGGTGCGATCCCTAAAACTTACGTTGCGAAAACTAAGAATACTGTAGTATTTCAAGGTCGGCACCGTCAGAAATAGCCTTTTTTGCCTTTTTCTGTAAGGCCAGAGCCGCAACACTATCAATATAAAAGTGCCCGCAATTATCACACACTTCGCCAGGTACGTTCCTAATCACCACCAAATGTCCGTTTTTCTCAAAAGAGAGCGTATCAAAACCCGCGCTGGTAGTCCCATTCCTGCAAATCACACATTCCATAAGAAACCTATTTACACATTTTCAGCGTAGATGCAACTCACCTTTTAATATTGAGTCCAGTAGAAAATACCTGTTGTAGACACATCACACACTTTTGAGTTTTGGCTTTTTCCTTTTGATTTGGCTCTGATGCCTCCTACTTCACTCCACCCTCACCCAACATCAATTGCCTGATGTACTTGACCGGAGCACTGCCATAACTTAAGAATTGCTCATGGAATTTTTTAAGATCGAACTTATCTCCTTGCTTTTTCTTCAATTCCTCCCTAAGATTATATATCTCATTGTACCCGGAAAAATAGCAACAAAGCTGAACCTGAGTAACTGATACCCTTTTCCACTTGCCCATCGCTTCCGTCTTTTCCTGGAACGCCTCATTGGTCAGGAATTTTATGGCCTCATCCTGGCTCATATTCTTTGTATGGACATTGTAGTCGAGAATGGTATTGCAGGTGCTGCGCAGGTTCCATTTATAATACATGAGCCACATTTCAGGAGATGCCTCGGTTGAATCCAGATCCTGGTCACCGTCATATCCGTTTTCGAGCATCATGCGCTCTGTGTATACCGCCCAACCTTCAATCATGGCATTATTACCCAATATAGATTTGATAATGCTCGGTGACTGATTGGCATACACAAGTTGTGTGTAGTGCCCGGGAATAGCTTCATGAATATTCAATATTTGCAAAATATAGTGATTGTATTCCCTCAAATAACTTTCAGATTTTTCAGCACTCCAGCCATCGAGGCTACCAACATTATAGTAAGTATTGCCATTTTTGTCGTACGGACCAGGCGCATTGATTGACGCGCCAGCTACTCCGGCCATATAATCAGGCTCACGACGCACAACCAGAGGTTTCGACGGATCTATGTAAATCAAATTTTTCTTTTCTATGAATTTCACCAAACGGGGCAACTGATGCTCAATTGCCGCCTGAAACGAATCAGCCTTCACGTGTTTCTTAGACAATGCATCAATCATTTGCTTAATGGCAGCCATATTATCATCGGGCAAAGGAATTGAAGAGAAATATTTTGGCCACAATTTTTCTGTAAGCATATACATGGAATTGAGCAGCTCACGCTTATGTTTAGTTGCCTGCCTGAATACATCATCGGCTGTCATACCCGACTGTATTTCGTAGTTGAACTTCTGGTTATACAATTCACTTCCCAGCCTGAAACTGCGAGGGCTCTTGTTGTCCAGGTTCTTCAGCCAATCTGCATAACCTTTAATAGCTACGATGCATATCAAAGCACGTGTATGAATCTGTTCTTTTTCAGCAGCCGATAAACCACATTTTTTCAGGGCATCTTCTATATCTTTTTCGAATACCGATAACCCACCCAGGTTTTGGTCAATCGCCAGCTGCGTGTGCTCCTTCGTTGGGTTTTTGATATTGGTTTTCGCTACATCATAATACTGGGGCACTTTTAGCATACGTACATTAAAGTTATGCAGGCGCTTATCCAGGGGTTCATAGTCATTTCCCAGCATATCCGCAAAACTCCCGCAAACATTGTAGGAAGATGGGTCCCACTCATAGGCTTTAAGTTCATTAACACCCCACTTGCCATATTCCAGCTGATTCTCGATCAGGTGATAGTCGGTTTTATTTGCATCATTCAATTCAGCGATCGTGTACTTCTTCAATTCAGCCAGTTGCTTATTGCAAAACGCTACTTCAGCCAGGCGCGAAGCAGGCGTGGGCACAATAAGCGCGCTATCGTATTTGTGATAGCCAACACTACTTGCCCAACCCGGGTATACCTTCCAGAGTTCCTCAACAAAACCTTCCTTGTACTTATTAAATTGTTCGTTGATGTCTGATTTGGCGTGTAACATAGTGCTGATGCAGAATAAACTTATGGCTAATAATAATCCCCGTTTCATAATTGATTTTTTCCCGGTTCAAATATACTTGATTTTGGGAGTGTGGGGCAAAACATCACTCGGCTACCTGCACCTTTTACGTATTCATTGTGAATTCCCGGAGCTGACCTGCCTCAAACCTTACATTGTAATTGCATACAATTACAAATGCTCCACCAAAAGATTTTGCGGCCGGTAATATGCTTGCTTAAACTTCGTTACCTTTCAATAGTCCAAACTCAAATTTTTGGAAAATCTGCATGCCCGATGTAGCCGATCAGATGTCTGATAATATGCTTGTCGCCTCCTTTAAAAATGACCAACTGAAGGAAGCATCATACACCAAACTGATACGCAAGTACCAGGAGCGATTATATTGGCATATTCGCCGCATGGTAGTGGAGCACGAAGACACAAATGACATCTTGCAGAATGTGTTTATCAAGGTCTGGAGGAATCTGGGAGAATTCAGGCAGGAATCGAATCTGTACACCTGGCTATACCGGATTGCAACAAATGAAACACTCACCTGGTTAGACCAGAAGAAACGACACTCATCTGTTTCACTTTCAGGCGATGAAAATATTTTTGCTGAAAAACTGGTTGCCCAAAAAGACTTCGACCCGAATCAGATTGAATGGAAATTGCAACTGGCTATACAGTCGTTGCCTGAAAAACAGAAAATTGTGTTCAATCTGCGCTACTATGACGAAATGCCCTATGACCAGATGGCAGAGCTGTTGGGAACGTCAGCCGGGGCATTGAAAGCATCGTACCACCATGCAGTAAAAAAGGTAGAGGCATCTTTATTGAATCATTAAACCAATTGCAACTATAAACGTCTTAATAAGTAATGAGCGAGGCAAACAACATATTGGAAGAATTGGAGAGCATGAATAGTCCGCTTGCGCACATGAACAGGCACATGCAGTTCAATTTGCCGGAAGGTTATTTTGAACAACTACCTGCTGAGATAATGATGTTGAAAAACGAATCGGATTTCAAAGCTAAATTTTCACATTACAACTCACCTTTACAGGTACCATCCGGTTATTTTGAGGCTCTACCCGGCAAGTTACTCACCGCTGTGAGCAACGAGGCAATAGCAACAGAACGATCGGCCGGCGGCAAGGGCAAGCGAATATTTTTCGCTCCCCAGGCAAAGTGGGCTTCCGCGGCAGCAATAGCTCTGATCATAAGCCTGGGAGGGTACTTGATGTTTTCAGGAAATATTGAAACACAACCAGAAAAAATGCTGTCGTCCATTCCGGGAAATGAAATCAAAGAATATGTACAACATAGCTACGACCTTGATCCGGGAAATATCAATAACAATAACCTTGCCCAACTGAATGTAGAAAACACAGATATCATATTGTATCTCAATGAAACTGGGTGGGAGTAGCCGCGAGTTCTAAACCTTTTGTATTTTACAGGATAAAAAGGGAAGGATCTGACAGTGAAGAAATGTAGAATTTTGAATGAACAATTTATGAAAAGAATAGCAGCCTCTTTATTGTTTTTATTGATTACTGTTACCGTCAGCTTTGGCCAACGGGACGGGCATCCGGCTGGCAGGGGGATGGAGCGAATTCATGCGGCTAAGATGGCCTATATTACTGACCGGCTTCACCTGACCGCAGAACAGTCCGGGAACTTTACGCCTTTATATAATGAGTACGAGCAGGAGAAAATTGCGAGCAGGAGAAAATACATGCAAAAATACAAGAGCATGGAACCAGATGAGGCCGATGATGCAACCTCAAAACAATTCATAGATGATAATCTCGATTACCAGCAGGAAGTCATTCAAATAAAACGCCGGTATAATGACCGATTCTTAAAGATCATTACACCGCAACAATTAGCTGACCTCCACCAGGCCGAACGCGAATTCAAACAAATTCTTATGCAACGACTCAGGGAGCGCAGGGAAAACGGTCGTGGCCATTGGCACTGATCGCTCTGATATTTTTGTTTCTTTTGTTTAGTTTTATTCAATTCAGCCCCGACCCCGGGGCTGTTTTTTTTAAGGCGCACCTGCCATAAAAATGAATACCGCAATGCCGCCAGGCAAACAGCAGTTGCTGTCATCAAATAAAAAAAACATAACGGTATAATCCTTACAATTATCCAAAACATCAATTACAAACAGTGAGAGGTGATTTATATCAGCATATCACCTTATCATAATCATTTGCCATAGAATATTGTACAGGTAATTTTGAAAAACAAATTGCAAAACTAAATACAGGCGAGATAATACTGTCGGTGACACTTGCTTTTAAAAACAAGTGCACCAAGTGACATCAAAGTTAGTTCAGGTAATATATAAAATCCCGCATTCACCACTTCAAACACCTTCAAAACCAGATTCCATGCAAGGATACATTCTAAAATTCAGCGAGATCAATATTGCAGATGTTGCCCGGGTAGGTGGCAAGAACGCATCGCTTAGCGAAATGGTCAATCACCTTTCAGCAAAGGGGATCAACGTCCCGGACGGGTTTGCCACTACTTCTGCCGCTTTTTGGCATTTTGTGGAGGCAAATCAACTCAGAACTCCGGTAAACAAACTTCTGGCTGACCTTGACAGGGCCGCTTATACCAATTTAAGAGAAACCGGGGCCGCATTACGCAACCTTTTTCTGCAGGCAACTATGCCGGAAGACCTTGCTGCTGAAATTACAGCGTCTTATAATACATTATGTAGTGGGGCCGAATTCACAGTTGCTGTGCGCAGCAGTGCAACTGCCGAAGACCTTCCACAGGCGAGTTTCGCAGGGCAACACGAATCGTACCTGAATATATTAGGCAGCGACGATGTCATCAATGCCGTACAACGTTGCTATGCATCTCTATTTACCGACCGGGCGATAAAGTACAGGGAAGACAATGGGTTTGACCATAGTAAAATAGCATTACCTGCTGGTGTTCAGAAAATGGTACGGTCAGATAAATCCTGTTCCGGAGTAGGTTTTACCCTAGAGCCAGAATCTGGATTCAAAGACATTGTGCATATTTCAGGGGTGTGGGGTCTGGGAGAAAATATCGTGCAGGGGACAGTCACACCAGATGAATTTTTCGTTTTTAAGCCCTCATTGAAGTCAGGTAAAAAAGCTATCATCCAAAAGAATCTCGGTGAGAAGTCACTGATGATGGTCTATTCTGATAAGAAGGATGTAACTGAAACCGTGAACATTCCAACCAGTCCGGCGTTAAGAGACCAATACGTATTAACTGACGCAGAAGTAACCGCTTTGGCTAACTGGGCAATGATTATTGAAGATCACTACCAGAGACCAATGGATTTTGAGTGGGCAAAAGATGGGTTGGACAATAAATTATATATAGTTCAGGCAAGGCCGGAAACAGTGCATGGCCGAGAGGGAAACCTGATGGTGCACGAATATAAATTATTAGACAAAGGCCATGTTCTTGCTCAGGGCGAAGCCATTGGGAGCAAAATTGTTACAGGCATTGTCAGAATTCTGCATTCGCCAAAAGACAGCGATAAACTGAAACCCGGTGAAATACTGTTGACAGAATTAACCAGCCCTGACTGGGACCCAATACTTAAAAACGCAGGTGCAATTATCACCGATAAAGGAGGCAGGACAAGTCATGCCTCAATAATTGCCAGGGAAATGAACGTACCAGCAATAGTTGGTGCGGGTGATGCCACAAGCAAGATCAAGGATGGGGACACAATTACTGTTTCTTGTGCAGAAGGAAAAACTGGTAAGGTGTATCAAGGTCAACTGAAATGGAAGGAAACTGAATTTGACGCCGGTAATATCAAAATGCCATTGTATACGCAACCTATGCTGATTGTTGGGAACCCCGAAAAAGCGTTCAAACTGTCTTTTTATCCGAACGAAGGGGTTGGGTTGATGAGGCTTGAATTTATCATAAATGATACTGTAAAGGTCCACCCCATGGCATTGGTAAAATTCGATGAAATTACCGACCAGGGAACAAAGGACCAGATAGAACAACTTACCCGTCACTACCCTACCAAACAACAATACTTTATTGATAAACTCTCTCAGGGAGTAGCGACAATTGCGGCCGCCTTGTACCCTAAGGATGTTATTGTAAGAATGAGCGACTTTAAGACCAATGAATACGCAAACCTGTTGGGAGGAAATGACTTTGAACCGATAGAAGAAAACCCGATGATAGGGTTCAGGGGAGCATCACGTTATTACAACCCCAGGTACAGCGCTGGTTTTAGCCTGGAATGTGAGGCTATGAAGGTAGTGCGGAACGAAATGGGACTGACGAATGTTAAGCTGATGATACCCTTCTGCCGCACTGTTGAAGAAGGCAAGAAGGTGATAGCAGTAATGGCTGAAAATGGATTGATACAAGGTGAAAATGGGCTGGAAATTTATGTGATGGCAGAAATACCGAGTAATGTGATACAGGCAGAGGATTTTGCCGAAGTTTTTGATGGCTTTTCAATAGGATCGAATGACCTCACCCAACTTACTCTGGGTATCGATCGCGATTCGGCAATAATAGCCGATCTGTTCAGCGAGCAAAATAAATCGGCAAAAAATATGATAGCCATGGTGATAGAAAAAGCCAAGAATGCTAACACTAAGATCGGGCTTTGCGGGCAGGCTCCAAGCGACTATCCCGAATTTGCCCAATTCCTTGTGGAACGAGGTATTGACAGCATTTCCTTCAACCCTGATGCTATACTAAAAGGCATTGAGAACATTTGTAAAGCAGAAAAATTGCTGGAGAACGCCCTCGCGTGAAGAAGCCTGCCTAAACTCCTGACCATATTCACAAAATGTCGTGACCTTGGTCACCTAATGCGGCAGCAAACACAAATAATTTCGCTATAATTATAGACACGTCCAAGGTGGATCAGGGAAATTAATCTCATAAAAAAACAACACTATCATTCAGCTCAAAAAAGTAGACCATGAACAGATTATCAAATAAAGTAGCTATCGTCACAGGTGCAGCCGGAGGAATGGGCGCAGCAATGGCCAGACTATTTGCCAAAGAAGGGGCCAATGTAATGGCGACCGATATTCAGGAGGAAAAACTGAGCACGTGGGTGAATGCAGCCCAACAGAATGGTGCCAGGATCGGGTATTTGAAACATGATGTGACCTCTCAGGAAGACTGGCAGCAAGTGGTGGACCAGACACTTGCACTCTATGGCCGTATAGATATTCTTATCAACAATGCTGGTATTTATCCCGGCCCTACCGATGCCGAATCAACTCCGGTTGAATTGTGGCATAAAGTGATGTCCATAAACCTTACAGGGCCGTTTTTAGGAATGCAAATGTGCATACCACATATCAGAACTGCGGGAGGTGGTTCAATAGTGAACATATCTTCAATCGCCGGAATCGTGGGTGGAAACGGACCTGCGTACAGTGCATCAAAGGGAGGTTTGCGCTTATTGAGCAAGGACCTGGCAGTCTCATTGGCAAAGGATAAGATTCGCGTTAACTCCATTCACCCGGGTGGCGTATTGACGCCAATGACCGAAGAAATTATAGCATCAGAAGCCGGCCGGGAAGCAATGAAAACGCTATGCCCGCTGGGCAGGATAGGCACGGTTGATGAAATTGCATATGGCGCCTTATACCTGGCATCAGACGAATCAACTTATACTACAGGCTCCGAATTAGTAATTGACGGGGGCTTAATAGCCAGGTAATTAACTGCAAACACTATAATGAAATACCTACAAGTCATCTGCAGTTATTTGCTGCTCGTCCTGCTAATTGGATCTAGTCAGGCATTGTTTGCTACTACCAACAATGCAATACCAATACGACTCCCGGCATTGGTTGGTAAGTTCTATGCTGCGACAAACCAGCAACTGTTTTGGCTTAAGAAAACGCCGGGCGCCAACGCCTTACGGTCATTACTGCTTCAAAAACTGGATAGCGTTGCATATGCCGGCCTCGATAAAAAGAAATACCAATTTAGCCAGTTGAACCTGCAATTAAAAAAAGCATTGGGCAATAACGACAGTGTTGCCACCATGAAACTCGACCGGCTGCTCACAGGCATGGCACTTGCTTATTGTAAAGATCTGTACCAGGGGTTTGGGATAGCACCCGGTTTGCAATATGACGGTATTTCGTCGAAACAGGAGGGTCCCGATAATGAATTTTTGCTGGCACACTTGGAAACCATCGGGTCCGCAGGTGACCTTGAATTGTTTCTTCGTTCGCTGGAGCCATCAACTCCCGAATACGCCGCATACAAGGCAGAGCTCGGCATTCAAATTGCAGCCAATAACGCCAATAAAATTGCCAAACTGAATACGGCAATGAACTTCTACCGGTGGGTACTTCATTTCAAATTCGATAACTATATCCTGGTCAATGTCGCTTCCGCAACGCTTCATTATTACAGAAATGATACCGAAAAATTGTTTTCAAGAATTATTGTTGGCAAACCAAAGACTAGAACACCCCGCTTTTTAGCAACCTGCAACGAAGTAATATTATACCCTTATTGGAATGTACCAAAGAGTATTGCCACTAAAGAACTACTTCCCAGGTACAAAAAAGCACCTTCGAGAATTGATGCCGAAAACATGCAAATGCTGAATGCAGCTGGCACCATAGTGAACCCACACACCGTACGATGGTCTCAATATTCCCGACAATACTTTCCCTACAGATTCCGGCAATCAACCGGGTGCGACAATTCACTTGGGGTCATTAAATTCAATCTCACATCGCCCTTCGATGTATATCTGCATGATACAAATACCAAGGGCTTGTTTGCATCGAAAAACAGATACCGGAGTCATGGGTGTATTCGCGTAGAACAGGCGCAGGAACTGGGCAATCTCCTGCTGAATAACAAGTTAGACACCACCTACCTGCAATCATGTATAAAAGGGGAAAAACCCGTAGAGCTCAAGCTGGACCGACCGATTCCTGTCTTTGTCGTTTATCTCCCCGCAGGCATTGATGAAGCTGGTGCAGTAGGCTATTACAATGATCCATATCTTCTTTTCAGAAAATAATTTGCCCTAACTGACCTCATTTTGACATTTATTCACTGCCCTGAGTATTTATCGCTAGTTTTAGATAAAATACAAAAGGTTTATGGGAGAATATGCAAATGGGCCAGTTGTCGGCTATCAATGTCCGTCATGTGGTTTCGATACAGATACAGCTCTTTGCGACGATTGCAATGCTGTCGTGAAATGGGACGATAAGGTTGGGGGCACTGCACATTGTACAGGTTGCGAGAGCGAAGTTTATGGAATTGCCTGCAAAAAGTGCGGGGACACATTCCTGCTGTAATGATTTTTGCAACCGGTGAATTGTTAGGAACGTTGGTGAAATAAAGTCTACCATATGGCGAAGATATTTTTCTTTTATGTGAGGCGAAAAATCTGCGAATAGTGAACTATTTAATCCACGATAGCCATCGGGATTTTCAACGAAACATAAATGGAAAAGAACAAGACAGATGGTGGACTTTATTTTGCCATCGTTCCTTAGAGGGGTAAACAAACTCCGTTGCGAATACATGAGTGATTTTTCCTGAATGCCCCCTTTAACAAAACATTACAGTTCAACCACTTTGGTGGGTGTGCTCATTTACGTCTTATTAACAAAGGGATTTTTATGAGACACACAAAACTATTATCCACCGCCGTTGGGGTGTTGCTGGCTGTATGTTCAATAGCCCAAACCCGTAGTAAATTGAACCTGGAACACGCTACTGTGTTTCTTTCCGGAGCCTTGCTGGAAAGCACTGCCACGCTGAACCTGAAACAGGGAGAAAGCGAGATTATATTCAGTAACGTTGCCACTAATGTCAACAGCCAGAGTATTATTATCAATGCCACTAACGGTGTCGCGGTGGCCTCAACATCCGTCAGGAATATCGCTATAAGCACAAACAGCTCCGCCCCGGCGATTGCCAAAATGGAGGACTCGATAAGCCTTGCTGAACAGAGTAAATTGCCGTTAACGATAAAGATCTCTGTCATAGACGACCAACTCAAACTCCTGCAGACAGACATAACCGATAACGGCGACGATAAACCTGCGCCGGGTGCGGGAGAACTCGAAAAAATGATAGACCTGATCAGTAAGAAAAAAGAGACTTTGCTTTTGCAAAAAGCAAAACTGACAGTTGCCTTGAGTAAAATTGACGAACGGATTGAGCGTTACAACGCCCGCATAACCGAAGAGGCCAATAAGAACAAACTACCCGGCGGAGAGCTGATTGTCAAATTCTTTGCAAGGGAAGCCACAAGCAGCAAAATAACCATTAAATACATCGTTACAACTGCAGGTTGGTCTCCTGCATATGATATATGGGCCAATGATGTAAAAAGCCCTTTAAAACTATATTACAAGGCCAATATTTACCAGAACTCCGGCATAAAGTGGGATGACGTCCGCCTCACCCTCTCTACCGGCAATCCACAGGAAGGCATGCAACCACCAGTCATCAATACCTGGAGCCTTTCTTTATATGCGCCTCCCCAGTCCACTTTAAAAGAAATAGTGATCGCCTATAAAAAGCCGCTGATAGACAGATACAAAAATAACATTATCCTCACTGGAGAAGAGATAAAGAGCAAACCAACAACCGCAACCAGTGACCTGGTAGCACTTTCGGGTGGGACATACCAAAGTAAAAGAGGAGCAAACATGAGCTCAGATGGTGGACGAGGTACAGGGAACCTGTATGTTGTAGATGGGGTTGCATCAATGACCAATTACGTAGCGGTGGATAATTCAGGCGTGAACACCACGTTCGATATTGAACTCCCCTACACTATTCCCAGCGACGGGCAACAGCATTATGTTTCTGTGAAAGAATATGATGTGCCTGCCGATTACCAGTATTTTGCTATACCCAAATTAGATAAGGACGCATTTCTGCAAGCAGAAATAGGTAACTGGAATGAATTGAATTTGCTGCCCGGGCCTACCAATATATTTTACGAAGGCACCTACATTGGTCAGGGGAATATTGACCCAAGAAATATCCTCGATACCATGTTCCTGTCCCTGGGCCGCGACAAAAAAATAGTCATAAAACGTGAGCAGGATAAGAAGCTCCATTCCATAAAAAAGACAGGCTCAAACGAACAAGAATCATACGCGTACAATACCACGATACGCAATAACCGCAAGGAGCCAATAACTGTCCTGGTGCAGGATCAGTTACCGGTAAGCAACGACAAAGCCCTGATAATTGAAGATGTAGAAATGGGTGGAGCAGAATATGACCAGGCCACCGGAACCCTCACCTGGACCGTAAAGCTTAAGGCAAGTGAAGCCAAAAAACTTTCATTTAGCTACACCATAAAACACCCGAAAGAAAGGCAGGTTATTGGGATGAGATAGCAAACTCGCTAACCCAAAGATGAAAAGTACGGTGTTCCTCGCAATATACTGGGAACACCGCACTTTTTGATAGGAAATACAGGAATACGCGAAGGCCGTTTTTTGCCAATTGCGCACAGCCTAATGTCCAATATCTTTTGTTATAATTCAGTATTGAAACACATTCATACCAGATGCGTAGGAGCGATCCCTTGCGGTCGTCTAATGTGGATGGCGCATGTTTTGTGAGGGCGACCGCAAGGGATCGCCCCTACTTTGCTGGCAACATCAATTTGATAAAAAAATGCACAACAGCTACAAACCAAATCTTCTCAATTCCCAAGACAATTCACTACTTTGGCATTAAGTTTAAATTGTCACAAATCTGAATTATGAATCTTGATCCCATCATCACACAAGTACAACTAAACCTCGGCCTGACCGCCGATGGCATTGCGGGCCCGCGTACATGGAGGGCTGTTTACCAGCAAATAATGGGTATCCCCGCCCCCACTACCGACTTGAACGCACTGATTATAGCCATACAGGGAAAACTTGGCGTTGCCGCCGATGGCAAACCCGGCCCAATTACCTGGACCGCCATTAGCAAGGCAATACCCGACAAGGACGACGATGCAGGCCAACCGGTGGTGATCACTAATACCCAGATGGACAGCAGAAGTGAAGGAGTAATTTCGAAGTTGCACCCTGCCATTCAGCCACTTGCGCGGCAACTCGTGATAAACGCCGCAGCAGCTGGCATTACTATTAAAGTGATTAGCGGACTGCGCACTTACGAAGAGCAAGATGCTCTCTATGCCCAGGGCCGAACAACGCCAGGCAATATTGTCAGCAATGCAAAAGGCGGACATTCTAACCATAATTTCGGCCTTGCATTTGATATCGGGGTATTTGAAAATGGAAAATATTTGGGTAATTCCCCCAAGTACAACGAAGTTGGCCCCATAGGTATGGCTCTTGGCCTGGCATGGGGCGGCAACTGGGTTTCTCTAAAAGACACTCCCCATTACGAACTCAGGCCGGACTGGGCAAAAGGCATGTCGGAACGCACGATGCTTGCCGGCCTCCGCGACCGCAAGGCAAAGGGAACGGAGTTGCTGGCATAAAGCGAAATGAACAGTACAACAAAACCGGGATTTTGCCTTAGGAACAATGGCAATTCCCGGCTAATAGATGTACAAATTTTCCAGGCACAACTGCTGTGCGAATGCGTTGGTGTTAGCTTTCAGTACACCCATTTGGGGTGCCCCAATTATACAGGCACAATATCCCCCCCCTACTTTATCAACTCCACTATTGGCTTTCCTATACAACCATTAGGCATCTGTATATGCAACATTGCTGCAAGTGTCGCACTTATATCCGTCATATTCACTACTGTATGGGTCTCGCCCTTAGGCACTCCCCAGCCATACCAAAGTAGGGGTATGTGTGTATCATAGGGGTTCCAGCTGCCATGGGTAGTTCCTGTCAAGGTGATGCCATTAGCATTGCCAAAGTCATACCAACCAGGGTCCATCACATATTGTATACAGCCGCTTCTCCTCCTGTTGTAACCGTTTATTGCCATCGACCTTATTGGCTCAGGCACAGGCGACTTGCTGATATTTTCCATATCCATTACATAGGCAATACCAGACTGCGTCTTAAGCCAGTCCATAACAAGGTCCTTTATGTGTTGGCGATCGGCACCAGTACTTTTGATAAGGTTATTATCCAAAAACACCTGGTAATTAATAATGTCCTGAACATAACGGGTAAAGGAATCAAGGTGCAACTGCTCTTTCAGGTAGTAATTAAGGTCTGGCACTTTTCCGGAGAAACCAACCACTTCAGCAGGCACATCCCTATCCTTGAGAAAAATGGCATTGTGCGCGGCAGCATGGTCTGCTGTCAAAAACAACAGATAGTTGTTTCTCCCCTCTGTTTCATCCAGGTACTTCAATAACTCAGCAATTTCCCTGTCGAGCCTGAGATACATGTCCTCAACTTCCATAGAATTAGGTGCGTAGGTATGCCCGGCATAGTCAGTGCTCGAAAGGCTTATTGCCAGGAAATCGGTATTATCGCCCTGTCCCAGTTTTTCTCCGTCGCGGCAGGCCTTAGCCATCATGAGCGTGTAGGTATTGCCGGCTGGCATGGTCTTTAAAGCGGAAAAACGATTGGCATCGTTGAAGGTATCCACCATGTGCGGAAACGACGCCACTTTTTCTGCCTTGCATATCTTACCATAATATGCACTGTAATCAACACTCTGGTTATATTCTTTCTGTGCCAGCAATGGTTTCCAGTTCAGCTTTGTGAGACTGTCCACAACTTTTCGTTTGTTAAACGCCTGCAGCCAATCCGGATTCTGAAATGGTTTTGCGTAATAGGTAGTTGTGGTAAATACGCCCAGCGAATCATTATAAAAGTAAGCTGCATTCCCCAGGTGACCGGAAGGGAGGATACTGCCCCTGTCCTTTATTGCAACACCAAAAACCCTGGACTGGAAATTGGTCGCCAAACGCAACTCATCCGTAATTGTAGTCGTCAGAAGCGTTGAAGGACTCATGGATGAAATACCCAGTACAGACTTAACATTGGGGTCATCAACGCAATACCACTTCTTGCCGTTCTCGTCAATCCAGTTATTGCCTGCAATGCCATGAATGGAGGGAACCGACCCGGTATAAATACAGCTGTGCCCAGGCGCTGTGTTGGCCGGTAAATAATTGACCATCGTGTTCTGGCAATTGAAACCATCTTTTAAAAGGCGTTTAAACCCATCGTTTCCATAAAGGTCATAGAACCTGTAGAGGTAGTCCCAGCGCATCTGGTCTACAACCAAACCCACCACCAGCTTAGGCCTTTTTACCCGATCTCTCCTTACTTCACCGTTGTTCACACAGGAAGAAAAGGCAATGAACGATATAGAAATAATGCAAATAAGACGTTTCATAAACGATAATTTTTCTTAAAATTTTGATAACGACACAAATGTGCTACTTTAACCATGAATAGGGAGTTATATTTTCATTAATTTCGCACCTGCAAATGTTTGACTTTTTTTCTGAGAAATGCTACCCTCGTTAAAAATATTGCTGAAAAAGTTGACCATATTTTACATTTGATATTTTTTTAATTATTTACGTATGGATATTTTTGCCAAATTTGAGAACAGGCTGGGCCCTATAGGTGACTATGCTGAAAAAGCACCTGGATATTTTGCATTTCCAAAACTGGAAGGCGAGATTGGGAACCGCATGAAATTCAGGGGGAAGGAGAAAATAGTGTGGAGTCTGAACAATTACCTCGGGCTGGCCAACCACCCGGAAGTTAGAAAAGCTGATGCTGCGGCAGCCGCTGAATACGGACTTGCTTCGCCGATGGGCGCTCGAATGATGAGCGGAAACAGCGATATACATGATCAGCTGGAGCGCGAACTTGCTGAATTTGTAGGTAAAGAAGACGCAATGTTATTCAACTATGGCTACCAGGGTATGGTTTCCACTATTGATGCTCTTTGCGGCAGGCATGATGTTGTGGTGTACGATGCAGAATCTCATGCGTGTATCATCGACGGTCTCCGACTTATACCAAGCCACAGGTTTGTTTATAAACACAATGATATATTAGACTGCGATAAGCAACTGGCTCGTGCAACAGAATATGTAAAGAAAACCGGTGGAGGTATTTTAGTGATCACCGAAGGCGTATTTGGCATGAGCGGCAACCAGGGCAAGATTCGTGAAATTGCTGTTCTGAGAGAAAAATATGAATTCCGTCTCTTTGTCGACGATGCTCATGGCTTCGGCACAATGGGCAAAAGGGGTGCCGGCATTGGCGACGAGCAGAATTGCATTGAAGACATTGACATTTACTTCTCAACATTCGCCAAATCAATGGCAAGCATAGGTGGTTTCCTGGCTGCCGATAAAAAGATACTCACGTTCCTGCGTTACAATATGCGTTCGCAGATATATGCGAAATCATTACCAATGGCATTTGTTGCCGGCAACCTGAAACGTCTGGAATTATTAAGGACCCAGCCTGAACTGCGTGAAAAATTATGGCACAACGTACGCAGGCTGCAGGATGGCTTCAGGGAAAGAGGCTTCGATTTGGGCACAAGCAACACTCCAGTCACACCAGTTTTCATGAAGGGCGGTCTTTACGATGCCGTGCAACTTACTTATGACATGCGTGAGAATCATGATATTTTCTGTTCAGTAGTTGTGTACCCCGTTATCCCTAAGGGACAAATAGAATTGCGTATCATCCCTACGGCTGCACATACCGACCAGGACATCGACGAAACTCTGGCCGCATTCGATGCAGTAAGGTACAAGCTGGAAAACAAATTGTATCCACAGGAAATGCCAAATGTGATGGAAGTCGCATAAAATTATTGTTATTTTTTTTGTTGGGGCACATGGTTTATTGATAACTCATGTGCCCTTTTTCTATGATCTCGGCCCTGTTCTTAAACATATCGTTTGTGTATATTTGCAGTATGGGATTTGCCGTTCGGCATCAAGCATGAACATTATGAACATAGAACAGGGTTGTGGAAAATATCAATCAGGTAAGATCATTCATTATTTTAGTGTGAGGGGCATATACCCATCCTGTTTTGTTACTACTTTTGGTCATTAAATAATTCAGTCAATTAATCATAAACAATGAAAGTATTTATATCGGGAGCATCGGGCTTGGTAGGCAGTAACTGCCTGAAACATTTTAAGGAAATGGGCGTAGAAACCATCGGGTCCTACTTTTCTTTCGAAACAGACGACACCGTCTTCTTCGACACGCTGATGTCAGAACACCCTATGAACTTCGATGTCATTGACTTCAAACCCGATGTCATTGTGCATTGTGGCGCGCTTACTCATGTTGACTATTGCGAAACACATGAGGAAGAAAGCTATGAGAAAACAGTGCAAAGCACCATCAACCTTATTGCTATCGCAAAAGAGATCAACGCCAAAATGGTCTACCTTTCTACCGATTATGTTTTCGATGGCAAAAATGGTCCTTACCGCGAAGACGCTCCGGTTAACCCTTTGAGTGTATATGCACGCCACAAGCTACAGGCTGAACAAATGGTACTTGCAGAAATTCCGGGCGCTCTGGTTTTAAGAGTTACAAATGTTTACGGAAATGAATTAAGGGGAAAGAACTTTATAGCCCGTATTATAGACCAGTGTCGCAACCATCAGAAACTCACCTTAAAGTTACCTGTTGACCAGTACGCCTCACCCGCCGACGCATGGGATATTGCCAGGGCAATGTACCTGCTGCTCACGGATGGCAAAAGTGGTATTTACCATATCGGCGGGTCAGAATACATTAACAGGGTTGAATTAGCCCAGATCGTATTGAAATACTTCCCCGATGCTGAATATGAACTTATCCCTATGAGTACTGCCGAGCTCAACCAACCC
This sequence comes from Flavipsychrobacter stenotrophus, assembly GCA_947379685.1. Classification (GTDB taxonomy): domain Bacteria; phylum Bacteroidota; class Bacteroidia; order Chitinophagales; family Chitinophagaceae; genus Flavipsychrobacter; species Flavipsychrobacter stenotropha_B. Next base: position 28,741 of record CANCOG010000004.1, read on the forward strand.
GCTGCCCGTCCCCTATTAGGCGGTTTCATAATGGACAAATTCTTGAGCGAATACCCCGAATTCAAATTCGGAACAATTGATGATTATATGAAGGCTGAAATGATAAGGGAAGCTGAAGAGATATAACCTGCCTTATTTTTCAATATTACCAGCAGATAAAAAATAACTAATGCCAATGACTCGTACTTAAAAAGTGTCATTGGCATTTTTGTCTTCCTTTTGCTTTTCAGGGAAGTAATGTTTGAATAACCTGGGCAACAAATAACCAAAATAAAACATAGCGAACGAAAAAGTGAAAACCAGCCATACCATTTTACAGTTGAAAATATGGGAAGTACCCACATACCTTACCACGAGCAAATTCAGGGCACCAACCTCTACCAAAATGTACACTAAAAAGTATACAAATACGAATACATGAACCTTTTTCACGCTCATTCCTGACCTTTTATTTTGATAAAATTTACCCGACAAGTCTCCCCCCAACAGGGTCTCAGCACGCACATAAACCTGATAATCATCTCCTTTCGTTGACTTCAAAACTATTGAATTAATCAGAATAATTTCCCCCTAAATCAAGTAGGCGCAATTTTCCGGCAGTTTTCTTGATATTTGCCGGTATGACTGGCCAGATAATTATCAAAAAGTTGACAAACGCAACAGAAATGCTCCCTAATTATCTGTTGATCAAGCAATTATCTCCACAACTCACAGAAGATCAATATACTACACTCCTTGGGGAAATGGTCCCGAACAATTATTTCCAGGCCGCCGCATATGAAGGAGACAATTGTGTTGCCGTTTCCGGATACTGGATCTGCACTAAACTATACTCAGGCAAGTACATAGAAATTGACAATTTCGTGGTTGATCATCACCACCGTGGCAAAAATGTCGGTAAACTACTGCTGGACTGGATGCTGGAGGAAGGGCGGAAGAACGGCTGCAAAACAGCCATGCTCGATGCCTATGTAGAGAATTTCAGAGCCCATCATTTCTACTACCGCGAAGGTTTTATTGCCCGCGGCTTCCATTATTTGAAGGCTCTATAACCCGATTCACACCTCAACATCAATCACCCACAACAACCCTCCTTAGCGACTACTCCCAACTTACTTTCCGCCCAAAGACCTGTACAGATTAACCACACCAAACAACAGCTTTTTCTTACTTTGAATTACCTCCAGTTCCGCATCCACTGCATCTTTTTGTGCAATAATAATCTCCAGGTAATTCGCATAGCCACCAACAAACAAATCGTTGGAAATAGCCACAGCTTCGTTCAATGCTGTGGCAGCCTTTAGGTTAAAAGTATATTCGGCCTTCATGTTTTCTATACTTTCTAGCGCCGTTGTCACCTCATAAACCGCATTCATTATTGTCTTGGAGTATTGATAATAAGCCCCTTTTTGCTCAGAAACCGACGCGTTATAATTAGCCCGGATCGCACTTCTATTAAGAACGGGCCCTACTAAACTCCCCAACGCATTAAATGCCAGTGAAGCCGGGTCAAAAAGTGACGCAGTAGAAAAGGAATTCAACCCTGCCGCAGCCGAGATATTAAATGCAGGCAAAAATTCAGCTCTTGCTGCGGCCACATCGGCTGCGCTAGCCTTTAACTCCAGTTCAGCCTGCACAATATCGGGCCTTCGGCTGAGCAACTGCGATGGAACGCCCGATGCAACAACCCGTTCAGCTGCGTCAATGGACATCTTAT
>CANCOG010000005.1 GCA_947379685.1 Flavipsychrobacter stenotrophus
CTGCGTTGAGTGCACCCCCCTAATCCTGCAAAAAGCCAAACTTCCCCTGGTTATAATCCTCAATCGCCTGATGTATCTCCGCCTCCGTGTTCATCACAAAGGGTCCATAGCCTACAAATGGTTCGTTGAGTGGCTCTCCGCTTAATACGAGGAGAGTAGTTTTATTGGAGGCCTTTATATGAATATCACCCGCCTCATTTTTGAGTTGAACATAGTGGTTTTCCGGTGCGTCGTGGCCATTTACATTGATGTCGCCATCAACAACGAGTATGCCGGAATTATACCCGGCAGGCAGGTGAAATTTAAAATCAGCACCCGGGTTCAGGTGCATATCATACATGTGAACGGGCGAAAATGTACTGGCAATTCCCTTCACTCCCTGATACTCACCGGCAACAACATGTACTACACCCATATTGCCGTCCAGCGTATGTTTGGGCTTTGTCTGGTGGGGAATGCTCTGGTATTTCGCAGGCGTCATTTTGTGCTTTTTCGGCAGATTTATCCACAGCTGCACCATCTCAAATGCGCCGCCGTTCTTATCGAAGTTTTTCTCGTGATATTCTTTATGCAAAACCCCGCCGCCAGCGGTCATCCACTGTATATCGCCCTTGTTGATGATGCCATGATTTCCCTTGCTGTCGTGGTGTTCAACACCACCCTTGTAGGCGAAGGTTATTGTCTCAATGCCCCTGTGCGGGTGTACACCTACGCCCCTTGATAATTCAGAAGGAGGGAAATTCACCTCGGCATTAAAGTCAAGCAGGAAGAACGGACTCATGCGCTCCTGAAAGCCCTTGCCGTTAGGGAAGTAGTTCATCACCTGGAAACCATTGCCAACCATGTGCGTGTTCGTTGGTGAAAGCACTCCTTCCACCCCGCGGTAGTTGCTGGTCGCCAACCGGTTGATAGCACTCACTTTATTATTAAAAGACCCCGCAACATATGCCACAAGGGAACCCCAAACGCTCTTTTTAATGAAATCTTTCCTTTCCATGATACGGGAATTGAACAATTACCAATTTGAAATGGAAAATTACAGATAATATTTTGACTGCACGTATAGGGTAAAGTAATAGCCGTATTCACCGGTTCGATATTTTATAGGTTGGGCACTCAAAAATATCCACCCACTTGTATATTTTTATCGCCAAATGCACCTTATGATATTCAAGTACTTACCAATTGCCTGTTTATTGTTTTCAACCCAAATGGCAACGGCCCAGACGGCACTAGACGCTCCGGCCCCGGTTTCATTGGCTGGGTCTGAAACCCCGGCAGCCACTGAAGACATTCAGAACACATCGGCAGCTGTCAATTACGCCTCCTTGAAAGCTGCCGTTACCCCAGCTAAGCCGTTTGCTCCTTATAGCGGTGGTACTGGTGGCAGCACAAAAAACTTATGCGGCGGCATCAACCTCGGGTTAGCCAATACAATGGCCACTTTTGGTTCAACGTCTACTTCAGGCACTGGGTTTAATTTCCATCTTTCACTAGGGATCGCTTTCCAGAATGACGGAAAAGGCGACGGTAGCCAGCATGCCTTTACAATCGAAGCCCGCTACGGTTCGGCGTCTTCCCATCTCAAGTACAATGATGCCCTTGGCAAGGAACAGAAGAAAGACTATCAATTTTCCTGGATCGGGCTGCCTGTATCTTACACCGGCGTAAAAGCGGGCAGGGGCAATACTGGTTTTTACTACCAGGCCGGCATTAATTTTGAATATTTAGTAGGCGCAGTCGACAATGGTACTGACGTTTCCAAAGACATGAATAAGCTACAATTCGTTCCTTATGTAAGTGCGGGTATTTCTTTCGACAGGGAAGGCCACGGCCCCTTCAAGGACGAAAAGGATATGATAGGCCCATTCATCTCTTATACAGCCAATAATATGAGTTCAGTCAGCAACTTTAAACTCAGCTGCCTCATTATCGGCCTCAGGATCTGGGCTTGGCAAATCGATTAATGAAGTTCAGGGAAACAAACAGTCCAACACACCTGAGCGATAGCGAACCTGCATACAGGTGGTCCCGGGACATTAGCGCTACAGTCGGTTTTCGTGATAATGTTCAATGAGTGATTGAAGCCTGAAAGGCTTCAATAATAATAGCCGCCGGTGAAACCGGCGGGAGGCAAACCTAAGACACCAACACCGAAGGTGTTGAACATTCTGGGAGGAGGCAGCAAAACTGCTTAAACTAATGAATTTGACCTTTAAGGCAGTGACACAAGGATGCAATATTTATGAATAAGGTGAGTTGATAATATTGTGTGCGTTGGCCGAAATTTCAAAAGCGTGCGCAACGTCTTTATTTTTATCGCACAATGCATTTTTATGAAACGCCAATACCTCTCAGTTATCTTTCTCCTGATAATCGTCCACACAACGGCAGCCCAGGTAACACCCGATGCGCCCATCGCGCTTACCGGAGCCCCGCAGCCCACAATGGAGGAAACCCAAAGTTCATCAGAAACCGGCGCTTCTGGTATTGGTACAAAAATGAACTTATGTGGCGGGGTCAACCTCGGTATTGCCAATACCATGGCCGGTACCGGGCCGCTCTCCATTGGTTATGGTTTCACCTACCAGGGTTCATTGGGTGTCGCATTCCAACATGCAGGCAGGAATCATGGCAGGAGCCATGGCTTTCTGAATGGAGTTGCGATAGAGGCATGCTACGGCCGCGCCACTCCCCGACTATGGTATGATGATGCACAGGGCGTGGAACAAACGCAGGATTATAAGATCACCTGGGTCGGGCTGCCTGTAACTTACACCGGCGTAAGGGCAAGAAAGGGCAATCTCGGCTTTTACTGCCAGTTGGGTATTAACTTCGATTACTTACTAGGCACCACTATCAATGGCGAGGATATAGCCAAGTACATGAACAAGCTATTGTTCTTCCCCAGCATCAGTACCGGCATCACCATCAACACAAAACACCACAGCCGCTTCAAAGGTCAAAAGGCCATGATAGGCCCCTTTATTTCTTATAACGCCAATAATATGAGTGCAAAGCAGGGTTTCACAATCAATTGCGTCACTATCGGCCTCAGGATCTGGGCATGGCAAATTGGTTATTGAAGGGAGACAAACCTGGCCAATAACACCTGAGTGATAGCGACGACATTAGCGCTCACCTTTCTCCTTGGGGGAAAGAGGTTTTGTGCAACGAACTAAAATTTTCGATCACTTTTCTCCCCGATTTCCCCTAAATTGCATAAAAATCATAACTATGAAAAAATACTTGCTTGTCCTTTTGTTTTGCCTGAGTGTCTGTTCCTCATCTTTTGGGCAGGTTACTCTTGCGCACCATTTTGTAGGGAACTATAACATGGAGTGCACACAAGTAAATTTGAGCAGGTCTGGTTTGAAGATTATGACGTTGAGGCCTCAGAACTCGGCTCCCGGCCGAGCAGATACACTTTTTTTCTATAATCTTGATTATAGTTTTTGGAAAATGATACCATGTCCTCGCATTGGCGGCCTGATTGGACAGTTTTTGTTTTACCATGACGTAGGAGCAGCTTCTGGTGTTTTCTATCCGTCTGAGGGTCTTTTTAATCTGGATTCGTTTTTGGAAGTGGCGGTATTGTACAATGATAGTACGGGGTTTACCGCAACAAGTGTTAATAAGATATTTATCATAAACGAAAATGGTACACTCACAGACTCCATTTTGAACGTATTTCAGTCAGGTAGTTCATCGTTTCAGGTTCACGCCGACACGTCTGCGAATTATAAGGCATATGTAGGTGCGCGCACCGGCGTAGATATATATAACCTCCCCGGAACCCTCCCTTGTGAAACTTGCGTCACCCGCTCCCTGGGCACGGCAAAACTAGACGACCCTCAAAAATCAATCATCTCCCAGCCCATACCCAACCCCTCAAAAGATAATGTAAAGATCGCCTTTACATTACCCGAAGGTGTGAACATGGCTGAGCTTCAGGTATTTGATATGAAGGGCCAGCGAATACGCAGCTACAAAGTCGATAATAAGTTTGGGTTCATCATGCTCGATAATTCCCAGCTTGCAGCCGGCACCTATTTATATAATATCGTGGTCGATGGCAGCATATCTTCCACTCAGAAATTTGTTGTTATACGGTAGGTACACCTTGTGCTTTGCTAACAGGGAAATGGTCTGGTAGATTTGTATAGCCTTGAAAAAGCGGTCTGAACTTACTAATTCAGACCGCAGTTATTATAATACTGGTTTCGGGCATGTCGTTTCTAACAACTTTCCTACAAGTATTGTGTTTTACAGCTATAAATAGCTCATTGATTATGAAATTGATGTAGGTGTTTCACGCATCACTAATTTAAGTAGGTGTTGAGTAATAAATAAAAAGTTACTTTTGCGATAACAAAAAAACATTATGCAGTTCCTCGATTTCGAAAAACCTCTTGAAGACCTTTATACTCAAATCAGTAAGCTTAGGGAATTATCCACTAAAAACCAGGTTGATGTTACAGGCAGCATCAGGGAAATGGAAACAGCTATAGAAAGATCACGCGAACATATTTATAGTAATCTTACACCATGGCAGCGCGTGCAGGTGAGTCGCCATCCCGACAGGCCCTATACTTTATATTATATAGAGCAGATCTTCACGAACTTTACTGAGTTATTTGGAGATCGTCAGGTGAAAGACGATAAGGCTATGGTGGCCGGAATGGCAGAACTGAACGGTATGCCGGTGATGGTTATGGGTCAGCAAAAAGGAACCAATACCAAGTTGCGCCAGTTGCGCAATTTCGGAATGGCCAATCCCGAAGGCTACCGCAAGGCACTCCGGCTCATGAAGCTCGCCGAAAAATTCAACAGGCCAATTATTACATTTATCGATACGCCTGGAGCGTTTCCGGGTCTAGAAGCAGAAGAACGTGGGCAGGCCGAAGCCATCGCACGTAATCTTTTTGAGATGGTGAATATGCGGGTACCGGTTATCTGCATCATTATTGGAGAAGGAGCATCGGGTGGCGCATTGGGAATTGGGGTTGGCGATAAGGTGACTATGCTCGAAAACACATGGTACACGGTCATTTCCCCAGAATCATGTTCGTCCATTTTATGGCGTAGCTGGAATTTCAAAGAGCAGGCGGCTGAGCAACTGAAGCTTACTTCTACAGATATGAGCGGCTTCGGGTTGGTAGACGATGTTATACCAGAACCACTCGGGGGCGCACATGCCGACCCTGAGAAAATGGCCGAAACATTGAAGGAATACCTTATTAAATCATTGAAAGAATTGTCGGCCCAGGACCCCGACGAGCGCATTAACAACCGAATAGAGAAATTCTCGAAAATGGGTTTCTACGATGAAATTGATGCGTAAGCGATTGTCCGCCCATTGGAAGAATTGATTATAAAAAATATAAAATTTGTTACACCTGAAGTTATAAATGCGTGAGTATTTAAATGTGAATTGAAAACTACCCCAACCTTACCGAACCCCATCTTTCTGTTAAACTGGACCTATGTCACCAAGATAGTAACACAGTTAAAAAAAATTAAATGGCGAAAAGACTCAAGGGAACTGGAGTAGCATTAATTACTCCGTTTCTGAAGAATGGTAATGTCGATTTTCAGGCACTTGAAAATCTGGTGAATAGTGTAATACGGGGAGGGGTAGATTTTGTTGTAGCCTTGGGCACAACTGGCGAAACGCCAACATTGACCGTAGAAGAAAAGAAGGAAATACTGGCGGCTGTTATCAAGTATGCCGACTCACGGGTCCCTGTTGTCTGCGGTATAGGTGGCAGCAATACAAAAGAAGTAATTAGCCAGCTCGATACATTTGAGCTCCGCAATGTTACCGCTATTCTCAGTGTCACCCCATATTATAATAAACCAACTCAGGAAGGCCTCTACCAGCACTATAAAGCTGTAGCCGAGGCGACAAATAAACCAATTATCCTTTATAACGTACCCGGAAGAACGGGCTGTAATATGCTCCCGTCAACGGTAGTTCGATTGGCGAAAGATTTTAAAAATATCATTGGCATAAAAGAGGCTTCAGGTAACATTCCGCAGTGTATGGACCTGATGAGCAAGGTTCCTGAAAATTTTATTGTGCTTTCCGGAGACGACAACCTTGCACTTGCACAGATGGCCATTGGCATGGAAGGTATTATTTCTGTTATTGCCAACTGCTGCCCGTCGGAATACACCGAAATGATAAATCTGGCAATGATCAATAAATATGATAAAGCCCGCAAGCTCAATTACAAGCTGCTGGAACTTATTGATCTGTTGTTTGTTGAAGGCAATCCGGCAGGTGTAAAAAGTGCACTCAGCCACAAAGGAATTTGCGAAAACACATTGCGTTTACCACTGGTGCCCGTGAGTGCAGACACCGATGCTAAAATTGCTGAAGCATTAAAAGCACTGTAAACTAATAAAGAAATTGAAAAATGCAGGGATGACACCGCTTGGTTCGTCCCTGTATTGCATATATAAACTTGAAAACAAACCTATTAACGTGATCACAGGAGTAAAGCATATCATTTTCGATCTGGGTGGTGTACTGCTCAATATCGACTACAAACTTACAGAGCAAGCTTTTATTGATGCAGGCATTCCCGATTTTGCTCATCGCTATTCCCAGCTACAGCAAACTGATGTTTTTGATAAACTGGAAACCGGGAAGATCAGTGAAGAAGAATTTGTAATGGCAATGCAGTCGGCTTCACAAACCAGTATAAAACCGCATCAGGTACTGGGCGCCTGGAATGCCATGTTGCTCGATTTTCCGGTACGGAGGTTACAGATACTGCAGCAACTCCGTTTATATTACGATCTATTCCTGCTCAGCAATACCAACGAAATTCATGAAGCAGCGTTTAACGATATTCTCCAGCGCTCTCGCGGCATACCCAATATAGGTGTGTTTTTTGACCGGGTGTACTTTTCACACCGCTTGGGCCTTCGTAAGCCAATGCCGGAAATTTTCCAGTTGGTGCTCAACGAAAACGGCCTGAAGGCAGAGCAAACATTATTCATAGATGACAGCCCTCAGCATGTCGCTGCCGCCAAAGCGCTCGGTATCCAAACCATTTTCCTTGAAAAAGGCATGACCATCGAAAACGATATTTTTAAATCCATGAGCATGGCATAAGTAACTCACGCTAAGAAAGGCAATTCTTTTGTTTCTATACAGTTTTCTTGTCCGCAATCAAAACAGGGTAACCCTTTGGAAGGAACACCGTTGTATCAACATAAGTATTTGTGTTATTTTATGCTGATAATATATTTGCTTTACATCCTTAAACTACTAATTTTAGGGGTTTAAAAATCCCCTTCATGAAAAACTCATTACGCCTCATATTTTTATGTGCGGGTTTGCTGTTACTACCATGGGCTGCACAAGCCGCTCCCGGCAAGGTTAATATTGATGTTGAAACGCAGATCATCGCTTTTTTTGAGTTGGTTTTATTTGTAACCTCACTCATCAGTATTAAGCAGTTTTTCCTACCTGGGCTGCACAACCGAACGCCTTTTCAGATTTTCAATATGCTGTTTGTAATCGTTTTTTACGTAGCCGCACTTCGTTTTATGGTGAACCACAAAGGCTATTATGAGGGATTTGGAACGCTCTCTGATAAAGATGTTATCAGGAAATATTTTTTGTCAACCGAACCATTGGTACTCGTTAAGCGCTTGATTCTTGTCGCGTTTCTGTTAAATATAATATATGTTATCCGTCACGGCAGGGGGTACTTTATTGATAAAGAATGATCATTAATTGCCCGGACCGGGGCGCATTTCAAGTAGTTATTTAAATCTTGCACTAATTCACTTTTCCAACAACTCCAAAGGGGGCAACTCTTGTGTAGAAACTTTGAGGGATCTTGCCTGCTACCTTCTTTTCACTACATATAAATTAACAACCAGGGTCATGAGCAAAAACATGGCGACGAGCTGGTGCGCTTCGGCGAGGATTTCGAAGGGGCCAAAGTGGCCCTGGACAATTTTTGGGGCGAGCAGGACGGTAATGATGCCGAGTAGGAGCTGGATAAATACTAGTATGAGGGGCCAGGAGATGGTTTTGGCCAGGGTGTGGGCGGGGTTGCGTTGTGCTGTTGGGCGGGTGAAGATGTACCAGCCTATGATCAGGAGTACGAGGAGGTAGGCGAGGGTGCGGTGCATGAAGTGGACGTTGATCATGAGGGCGGAAAGGCTGGGATCCTTTAAGAGTCCGTTTGTGGTGACTGTGGCGGGTATGAAGTTGCCGTTAATGAGGGGCCAGGTAGGTGCGGCGCTGGCCGCTTTAAGGCCTGCCATGAAGCCGCCATACATGAGTTGAATAAATAGGAGGGCTATGAGTGTAAGGGTGAAGTTGAAAATTCGTGGGTTAGTTGTTCGTTTTTCTTCGGGGATGAGTAGCTTGAGTGCAAACCAGAGGGTGTAGCAGGCGAGTACCATGGCGGAGATGAAGTGTGCGGCGAGCCAAAGGTAGTTGACGTGGATGTCTTCGGGGTTGACACCGGAGTAGACCATGAGTATGCCAACTACGCCTTGCAGGGCGCCAAGTATAAATAGGATAACGAAGGGTCGAATCATGGCCCGGTCGAAGTATTGTTTGAGGAGGAACCAGATGAAGCCTATGGCGAATACTACGCCGAGCATGCGCGCCCAGACGCGGTGGAGCCATTCCCAGAAGAAGATGGATTTGAAGTCGGCGAGCTGGTAGTCGGAATTGACGAATTTATATTGTCCTATTTGTTTGTAGCTGTTGAATGCGTCTTCCCATTGTTTGTTGTTAAGTGGTGGTAGTATACCGAAGATGGGGTTCCATTTTGTGATGGATAGTCCGGAGCCTGTGAGCCGTGTTACGCCTCCGAGGAGTGTCTGAACGATGATCATGATAACACCTGCAATGAGCCATGTTGCCACGGCTTTTTTCTTCTTTTGGTCCAACGGTGGAATTTTGGCGCAAAGTTAGAGTTTTAACCACAAGGGTAAACAAGAACTTAACGTGAAGTGGCGTATTTCGTAGAATTCTACCTCACAGGAGCGGAGGTTGAGGCGGAGGGAAAGGGGTGTTTTTGGGTGTGTATTGTCGGTGGTGACATGGTGGGATAGGTGTTTACAATGGGCTTAGAGCTGTGGTTGGAAGCAGGGGGAGAAAAAGGGTGATTATTTTATTTGTATTAGCGGTGAGTTAATGTATAAGGGGTTCAATAAAAAGGGGTGAAGCGTTACAAATTGTAGAAAAAATTCCACACTTTCCCCAATTCGTTGAATTACATTTTGTTAGGTTTTGGTCTGGGATTCGAATGTTGAGAGTTTTTTTTATTTAATCTATTTATTTGTTAGGTATATATACGTTTGTTTGTGAGTATTTTAAACTGTTAAATATTGCCTTGAGTGCAAATAGTTGTGTCTGATTGGTTTAAATTTGCTGTAGGCTGGATAAATGGACTGATTATTGAAATCAATTGTACAGTGAAAAATAGTCTACCTATCCTGATTCATTCGCTAACATATTTAAAAAAACAAATGCTGTATGAGAAAAGCAGATATAGTTGGTAGTATCGCCGAAAAGACCGGCATACCCAAGGTGGACATTTTAGTTGCACTGGAAACTTTCTTTAAAGAAGTTAAGATTTCTTTGGTTGAAGGTGAGCCGGTATATGTACGTGGATTTGGTAGTTTTATACTGAAGAAGCGTGCTGCTAAGATTGGCCGTAATATCAAGAAAAACGTGGCTGTCGAGATTCCGGAGCATTTTATTCCGGCATTTAAGCCTGCCAAGGAGTTTATGCATGCTGTTAAGGATTCAAAATTTGAGTTGGTTGAACACAACGAAAAGGATCTGGTTGAGCGTGATTAGTTTTAGTAGTATTGAGTACGGTTGTTTCGCTACCTTTGCGGGATAAAAAAATAATTCCATTGAAGGTTTCGCATTACGCCGCTCTTGCATCAGCAATAATATTAACTGCACTTTTATACTGGGGGGGGAACACAATACCACCGGCTAAGAAGCCTGTTGCCGATAAACAGCAACAAGGGGGAGCCGGACCTATGTCCCAGGGTCCTAACACCATAAAAGCAGCTTCTTTCGATTCTATAAAGGCCGCATCACTTGGGCTGCTCCCGAAAACAGCAGCTGATTCGGTAAAAATGATTGAAAACGAATTGTCAGCCGTTCGCGATTCATCGCGGGTGGCTGCTGTTTTTTTACGGCTTGCTGGTATATGGGAGCGCAATAAAAATTTGCTTGTTTCAACTTATTATGAATCTCGAATTGCAAAGTTGGAGAATTCAGGAAAGAAGCTTACCTTTGCAGGCCAAATATTTTTGCAGCTAATGCAGGAAGAGCCTGATGGGTCAGTTCAGGTGTTGGAGGCTACGCTGGCGGCAGGTTGCCTGGAGCGGTCTCTGGAGTTGGATGCAAATAATGAGGATACCAAACTAGCGCTTGCAACTGCCTATATAGAGGGAACTGGTGAAGCGATGAAGGGTGTGCAGATATTGCGGGCGATCACTAACGAAAAACCTGATGATATACCAGCCAACATGTTGTTGGGAAGAATGTCTATCCAGTCGCGTCAGTTTGACAAGGCGGTAAAGAGATTTGAGACGGTTTTAAAGAAGGAGCCTAAGAATCAGGAGGCTGTGTTTTTCATGGCACAGGCGTATGAGGGATTAGGAGATAAACAAAAGGCGATTGAAATGCTTGAGCAATGCAAAAAGCTGGTAGATAAGCCTGAGTTCAGTAAAGAAATAGATCAGAAAATCAGTACATTAAAGTAACAAATAAAATTATTTAACATGCCTTGCGGTAAAAAGAGAAAAAGACATAAGATTGCTACGCACAAACGTAAAAAACGCTTAAGAAAAAACCGTCATAAGAAGAAATAAGGGGTAAGGGGAGCTAATAGGGTGACCTCTCAGCTACGGCTTTTAGCGTAGTTTGAAGCGGTTGTTCCGTCGGTGTTCCTAAATCATTACTCAATCCTCTTCCTGGATGCCTTAAATAATTACATTCACTCATGCTGGTATGGCCTAAGTGCCTGTCGTGTGCGTGAATGTATTATTTCGGGAATATAAAAGCAATATCTGATGTTCCGTAGGAGCAGGCGGATTATAGATCTGTGGTCGAATCTTCGGACATGGCTGGTCTGCCTTGGTTCTTGCGTAGAACAACATTCTATGCGGTTGTATCCATCCCTCTGAATAATATCTACTGTTATTTCAGGCATACAAGGGTGAGATTGGTTTAAAGACGGCAGAATGAACAAAGAACTTATTATTGATGCATCGGGTGAAGGTGTAGAGATAGCGTTATTAGAAGATAAGAAGCTGGTCGAACTTCACTATGAGCGAGGGCAAGACCAATTTGCAGTAGGTGATCTTTACCTGGGCAGGGTCAAAAAGCTGATGCCCGGACTGAATGCTGTTTTCGTTGATGTTGGTTATGAGAAGGATGCTTTTCTGCATTATACTGACCTGAGTCCTTACCTGCGCTCGCTGGTAAAATTTTCCAAACAATCGGTTGATGGCAATACCGCCTGGGGCGAAAGCTTCGGTAGTTTCAAGAACGAGGCTGAAATACTTAAAAACGGCAAGATAACTGAAGTATTCACAGGGAAACCTGAAATACTTGTGCAGATCTTAAAGGAACCCATATCTTCAAAAGGGCCAAGGCTGAGTTGTGAAATATCGCTACCCGGCCGGTTTGTTGTGGTTACGCCATTTAATGATGTTGTTGCTATTTCCCGAAAAATTCACTCTGCTGATGAGCGCAAGCGGCTTCAGCGGATTGTGGAAAGTATAAAGCCTAAAAATTTTGGTGTTATCGTGCGTACAGCTGCTGAAGGTAAAAATACCGCAGAGCTTCATGCAGATATACTGGAAATGGAACAAATGTGGAAGATGATTCAGCGTAATCTGAAGGGTGCCAAGGCGCCGCAGATGATCTTGAATGAGCAAGACAAGACTACTTCCATATTAAGAGACCTGTTGAGTGTAAGTTTCCAGAAGGTTGTGGTTAATGATAAAAAAATCATGGCCGAGACTAAGGAATACGTTTCGCGTATTTCGCCGGGTCAGCAAGATATCGTTACGTTGCATAGCGCAACTCAGCCGATATTTGAAACCTATGGTATTACTAAGCAGGTAAAAGCGGCCTTTGGTAAGACAGTAAATATGTCGAGTGGATCTTACCTGATCATAGAGCATACTGAGGCGTTGCACGTAATAGATGTAAACAGTGGCACCCGCCATGCGGAGGCCGGTCAGGAGGCGAATGCGCTTGCTACCAATCTCGAGGCTGCAGCCGAAATAGTAAGGCAGATGCGATTGCGGGACCTTGGCGGTATCATTATCATTGATTTCATTGACATGAAGTTGCCAGATCATAAAAAGCAGCTTTTTGATGCCATGGAGGAATTCATGGCCAATGACCGGGCCCGGCATACTGTACTACCGCTCACAAAGTTTGGGCTGATGCAGATCACCAGGCAACGACTAAGGCCGGAATTGAATATTTCGACCGCGGAATTGTGCCCAACCTGCAAGGGAACGGGAAAGATTGGCCCATCGATATTGCTGGGTGACGATATTGAAAAGGACTTTAAATATCTGGTTAATCAGGGACATAAAAACCTGACGCTCCATGTACACCCAATTCTTGAAGCGTACCTGACAAAGGGCTCAATATTGAAACCATCCCTGGTAAAAAAATGGACGAGGTTGGCTAAGGTGAAGTTAAAAGTTGTGGCAGATTCAAATGCTCCACTCACGGTTTACCACTTTTATGATGCCAATACTGATGATTTGATAAAGTTGTAATTTTTTTGTAAAATAATTTTGAAAAAGGGCATATGCAGATCTGTATATGCCCTTTTGTCGTACATATTCTTCATAAAGCGTTCATGGGAGGGCTATTGGCATGAAAATCGTATGCTGTTTTTTAATTTTCTTATTTGTTGTCGTGGGCATAAAATGCTAAATGGCGGGCCTTGCTTTTAGGCATGCAGTAGGTAATTATACCCAAATATTAGAATAAAACTATCAACTCATTGGTAAATAAAAAAAATCATCTAACTTTAGAGCGAATTTCCAAAAAAATATTGTCCCTAACTATAAGTAAGTAAACCAACCCGGTTATGAAGAAAATCTATTTATTCCTCCTATTGTCGTGCATGAGTTTCGCAGGCTTTGCACAGACCGCTGCTTCCTACAGCTTTTCTGCTTCGAATTCTACGACGTACACCAGTATATCGAGTTCGGGCACATACGTCAGTGCGTGTAATAGTGACGATGGTACTCAAACCAGCATTTCTATAGGGTTTAACTTTGTTTACTGCGGTACTACTTATACAACGCTATCGGCAAATGCCAATGGTTGGTTGTCGTTGGTAAATTCATCTTCATCGGGGTTCCCTACCTATATAAATGACCCGTCATACTTTTCCTCTTATATGAGTTCCGGTAATGGGTTTTTGATGGCGCAGTGGGATGACATGTACTACCCTTCATGTTATTATAGTACAACCGGATCTTCACCTAATCGTGTGTTCACCTTTGAGTGGGGAACTGCTTACCATTGCTGCTCGGCCAGTGGTGCTAACGCAAGTTTCCAGGTAAAGTTGTACGAAACAACTAATGTAATTGAATACATATACGGTTCAAGTAGTTTTTCAAGTAGCAGTGCAACAATAGGTATTGCGAATAGTTCCAGCGATTATCTGACTCTTTCTGATGCAAGTAGTTCACCTACAGCATCGAGTACAACATTCACCACTTCAATATCTACAGGATCACCAGCCACAAACCAGGTTTACCGCTGGACACCACCTGTAGCATGTTCGGGTGCACCTTCTGCGGGTACTGCTGTATCTAGCGTAGGTTCGGCTTGTCCATCTGCATCTTTTACATTAAGCCTTAGCGGTTATACTATTTCAACCGGCGTAACTTACCAGTGGCAGTCTTCGCCTGATAGTGCTACCTGGACAAATATTTCAGGGGCCACATCATTAACATGCTCGACAACAGAATCAGCGGCAACCTATTACAGGTGTGTTGTTACGTGTACTTCAGCTTCAGCTTCTGGTTATTCTGTGGGAGTTCTTGTTCCTTATCTTTCTGCTTGTTATTGTACTCCGTCATTCTACTATTCAAGTAACTCCTGTTCGTTATACAATTTTGCCATTGGCAGTTTATATTCTCCGGGTGAGTCTAGCACGGTGCTCAATGATAATGCCTCTTGTAATAATTCGGGATATCTTGATAGAACCAGTTTATCGGTTTCTTATATGCAGGGTACAACATATGCGACCACTGTAGTGTCGAACACTACCTCCTACTCTTATCAATTAGATAATCAGATATGGATTGACTTTAATAATGATGGAACCTTTGACAATACAGAAATAGTGGGCGGCGTGAGCAACTACTCTTCTGGGTCTCCGGTTACAGTTGTTGAAAATATTGTTTTACCAATTACAGCACCAGTAGGGGCGCGCAGGATGAGGATCGTGGTAGTATACCATGGTATGGGCGTTTATTACCCATCGATTGACCCTTGCCCAAGTGGTTCTTATCCTTATTATTATGGAGAGGCAAGGGATTATACTGTTAACATTGTTCCTTTACCGGCATGTACAGGTACGCCAACCGGCGGTACAGCTTCATCCAGTGCAGGTACCGTTTGCCCATCACAGTCATTTACACTTAACCTAACAGGGTATACGGGTGCTTCGGGCCTTACTTTTCAGTGGCAGTCTTCGTCGACAGGCACTGGTGGCTGGTCAAACATTTCAGGTGCTACCACAATACCTTATACGCTGACTGAAAGCGCCTCTTTGTATTATCGTTGCGTAGTAACTTGTACTGCCAGCGGCGGTTCAGCGAATTCAGCTTCTGTACTGGTTAATTATATTGGTGTTTGTTATTGCACACCAAGTTACTCTAGCTCCTATTCGTGTGGTTATGGTTACTATATCTCGGGTTTCAATATCACCGGAGAGAGCAGCACCTCCATCAGTGACGGCTCAGGTTGCGATGGCTCCGGATATCTGGACCAGACAGGTTTGTCGGTATCCCTGGAACAGAGCTATACTTATGCCTGCAACCTTTCCACTGGCACCACTGCTGAAGTGCAAGCCTGGATAGATTTTGACGATGACGGTACTTTCGCCAGTTCTGAAACTCTTGGCGGTGCAAGTTATTTCTACTCGGGTAGCTTCAACATTACAATCCCTGTTACGGCACCTGTCGGCAGCCACAGAATGAGAGTTGCAATGACATCTTCTTACTGGGGATATTACTACCCAAGCCTTGACCCTTGTTACCCAGGGTACTATGGTGAAGCAAGGGATTACACCGTTAATATTGTTCCGTTGCCTGCATGTACGGGTACACCAACTGCCGGATCAGCATCAGCGAGCCTTACAACAGCTTGTTCATCAACTTCATTTACGTTGACCGTTTCCGGTTTTTCAGCTGCATCAAGCCTTAGCTTCCAATGGCAACAGTCTTCAACTGGTTCCGGCGGATGGTCTGATATTACCGGAGCGACAAGTATAACTTATTCTACTACTGAAAGTGCAACAACCTATTATCGTTGTGTTGTTACCTGTACAGCAAGCGGACTTTCTGCCAACTCTGCTTCTACAATGGTTAACCATATTAGCGTTTGTTATTGTACGCCAAGTTATTCTAGTTCTTACTCATGTACTTATGGTTATAGCTTCTCATCATTCAGTGTAACGGGTGAGAGCAGTACTTCAATAAGTGATGGCAGCAGTTGCGACGGAACTGGTTATCTGGACCAAACAAGTATGTCGGTAAGTTTTGAACAGAGCTATACCTATTCGGTGAGTGCCAGCTTCGGTACTACTGCAGAAGTACAAACCTGGATCGATTTCAATGATGACGGAACCTTTGATGCATCAGAATCGGTTGGTGGTGCCTCTTATTTTTCATATTCCGGATCGTATAACGTTGTTATTCCAGCAACCGCACCTACAGGTGCTCACCGCATGAGGGTAGCAATGACCGCTTCATATTGGGGTTATTCTTATCCTTCTCTTGACCCATGTTATCCGGGTTATTATGGAGAGACAAGAGACTATACGGTTAATATTGTTCCTCTGCCAGCTTGTACTGGGACACCATCTCCAGGTACAGTATCTTCTTCTGCATCTACTGCCTGTCCTTCACTTTCATTTAGCCTGACAGTAACAGGTTTTACAGCAGCTGGTTCACTTGCTTTCCAATGGCAGTCATCGTCTGACAGTTCAAGCTGGACAAACATCTCCGGTGCTACTTCGGTGACTTGCACAACAACAGAAAGTGCGGCAACATATTACCGTTGTATTGTAACATGTACCGCGACTTCATCTTCTGCATATACACCTGGGTATAAAGTAAATTACTTCCCGGTTTGTTACTGCCACCCTTCTTACATTAATGCTTCCATGGCTTGCTCATCTTACAACATGGTGATCACAGAATATCACGTAATAGGTGAGGCAGGATCTTCATTTGACGACGTTTCCAGCTGTGATGGAACTGGATACAAAGACATGACTTCGTTAAGTGTAAACTTAAAGCAAAGTATTACTTATACTCCTACCATATACGGCGACCCTTCTACATCTTATCCGCTTTCTATGCAAACGTGGATAGACTTTAATGATGATGGAACCTTTGATGCGACAGAAAGCGTAGGCGGTGCCAACTTCTATTATGCTTCGGTTGTGTTTAACCTTACAATACCTGTAACAGCTACACCAGGGGTACACATGATGAGGGTTGTAACCAGCTATTATTATTCTGGCCATTACTATCCAACAATGGATCCATGTACATATGGTTATTATTATGGTGAGTCAAGAGATTACCTGGCAAACATAATTGCATTACCAGCGTGTACCGGTACGCCCACGGCAGGAACTGCTACATGTGACGTAGGTACTGCATGCCCTTCTTCAACTTTTAACTTAACTGTTAGTGGGTTCTCTGTCGCGAGCGGTCTTACTTTCCAGTGGCAGTCTTCAACGGACAGCGCATCATGGACAAGTATTTCAGGTGCTACTTCAACTACCTACAACTATACTGAATCTAGCATGCATTTTTATCGTTGTGTTGTAACCTGCGCTGGTAGCGGAAGTTCAGCACCGAGCACCGGCGTAAAAGTGAACTACATAGGTGTTTGCTATTGTACTCCTACTTATTATTATGCGAGCAATGCATGTACGTCGACATCTTATAATTTTGCTTTGGCAAAAGTACAGGGAAGCGGATATGGCGGAACTTCATTGAACGATACTGCGGCCTGCACAGGTACGGGCTATCAGGATAGAACGTCATTGTCAATATCATACATGCAAAGTGTAGCTTATGTTATGACCGTGACTTCAAAAACCGGCAGTTCTTCCTACAACCTCAGCAATCAGGTATTTATTGACTTTAACGACGATGGAACTTTCGATGCTTCTGAAACCGTGGGCGGTACCAGTTCCTACAGCGGTACTACTGCCATAGCAGTTCAATACGTGACTATGCCACTTACAGCTACTGTAGGTAGCCACAGAATGAGGGTTGTACAATTATATGCCGGTTATGGTACAGTGTACCCGTATATTTCTGGTTGCCCTACAGGTAGTTACCCATATTATTATGGTGAAGCCCGTGATTATACAGTTAATATAGTTGCCCTGCCACCATGTTCTGGTACACCAGCCCCAGGAACAGCATGGGAGTTTTCTAATACCGCTTGTCCAAGTTCCGTTATTCATGTAGTGGATACAGGTTTTAGCACGTCTTCTGGTTTAACCTTCCAGTGGCAGTCTTCTTCTGATAGTTCAAGCTGGTCAAATATTTCTGGTGCTACCGGCAATGTGTTGGTAACTTCAGAAACTGCAACAACTTATTTCCGTTGCGTTGTAACCTGCTCGGCGAGCGGAAGCAGTGCAGCGACAAATGGCTTTAAGGTAATTTACCTCAGTGCTTGTTTTTGTACACCATATTTTGCTTATTCAACCAATGCCTGCAGTTTGTACGGTATGGCAATGGCACAGGTGAAAGTAATTGGTAACGCAGGTAGTACTCTAAATGATTCAATGGCTTGTGATGGTACCGGCTATGAAGATCATACTGCATCGAGTGTTGATTTCATGCAGAGCGTAACCTATACAATGAGTATTAAGAGCAGCCCAACTACTTACTCTTACACTAAGAATGCGCAGGTTTGGATCGATTTTAATAATAACAGCACATTTGAGTCAACAGAGAGTATAGGTGGTATTAATAGTTACATTGCCAGAACGGCATTCAATATTACGATACCTTTAACTGCAACTACTGGTGCTCACAGAATGCGTGTTGAGGACATCTATACCGGTAGCGGACCAAGCTATCCTTCACTTGACCCTTGCGTTTCTGGTTCTTATTATGGTGAGGCAAGGGACTACACAGCTAATATTGTACCGTTGCCTCCTTGTTCAGGCACTCCAACGGCAGGTACAGCAAGTGCAAGTACTTTCTATGCTTGTCCTTCAACTGCATTTACGCTGACGCTCACCGGATATACAGTTGCGTCTTCCATAACATTCCAATGGCAGTCTTCTTCTGACAGCTCTACATGGACTGCGATTTCTGGTGCCACTACATCTTCATACTCTGCAACAGTCACGGCAGCGACTTATTATCGTTGTCTGGTAACATGTACGATAAGCAGTAGTTCGGCAATTTCAGTTCCCGTTCATGTAAATTATATTTCCTATTGCTATTGCACGCCAAGTTTCTATTATGCGGCTACTGCATGTTCTGGCTACACTTTTGCTCTCGGCAAAGTACAGTCTGCAGGTGAAAGCGGAACTATGTTAAATGATACTGCTGTTTGTACCGGTGCCGGATATCAGGACCGCACAAGTTTGGCATCCCCAATCTACTATCAGGGTGCTACTTATGTAATGACGGTTACTTCAAGCCTGGGTGCAAGCACATCAAGCTACAGTTTGAGCAACCAGGTTTGGATCGATTTTAACGACAACGGGACATTTGAAAGTACTGAAGTTGTTGGTGGTAATTCTTCTTACTCTGGTTTACCTGCTATTGTCAGTGAAAACCTTGTTATGCCTTCATCGGCCTCTACAGGATTACACAGGCTGAGGATTGTGCAGGTATATGCTGGTTATGGTGTTGTATATCCGTCAATTGACCCTTGCCCATCCGGTTCATATCCTTATTATTATGGTGAGGCTCGTGACTATATGGTTAATATTCAACCTTTACCACCATGTACTGGTACACCTTCAGCGGGTGTTGCAACAGCGTCAACTGCTGTTGCCTGCCCTTCGTATTCTTTCACACTTGGCTTAACTGGTTCTTCAGTAGCTTCGGGTTTAACTTATCAATGGCAGTCATCTTCAGATAGTACATCATGGTCTAACATCTCAGGTGCTACAAATTACTTCTACACAACTACTGAGTCAGCAGCGACATACTTCCGTTGCGTAATTACGTGTACATCAACGAGCTCATCCGCTCATTCGGCCCTGGTATTTGTTAACTATATCAGCGCATGTTACTGTGTTCCTACTCCGTCATCGGCTTACGCATCTTGTTATTCTTATGGTATGACAGTTCATTACCTCGATCTCCCAGGAGCCAGCGGTACTATTCATGACATTGCGTCTTGCGATGGTAGTGGATATCTTGACAGATCTTCATTGTCATGTACGATGTTCCAGGGCAGTACGTATGCATGTTCTGTTGCAAATGGTGGATCTAACCAGACTAAGATTCAATTCTGGGTGGATTTCAATAACAATGCAACATTTGAATCTTCTGAAAGTATAGGTGGAACCAACACCGGTTTCTATAATACATCTGTTTCACTCACAATTCCTTCAGGCGCTCCTACAGGAACATTCCGTATGAGGGAAGTAATGAGTTATGCTTTCTCATCTTATTCTTACCCAACGCTTGATCCTTGTATGTACAGTTATACATATGGTGAGGCAAGGGACTATACAGTTACAATTTCATCGAGCGTATGCAGTGGTACCCCAACAGCAGGTACATTGAGCGCATCATCATCTACTTCATGTACTCTTCCATTCTCTACAACTTTGACTGCTTCTGGGTTTACCACTTCCGGCGGTACTTCAATTGTATATTCATGGGAGTCTTCATCAGACAGTACTACATGGACTAGGGTCTCCGGTGCTACAGACTATTCTTATTCACCGTCTGTAACTTCAGGCCCGATATACTATCGTTTTGTTGATTCCTGTACTGCAAGTGCGAGCGTTTCTCGTACTGCGGGTGTTCGTTTGTACCAATCATTTGCGCCAACTGTTAGTGCAATTTCTGGTTCAGGTACTGTATGTGCTGGTGTAACTACCGCTTATACAGATGCAACTGCAGGTGGAACATGGACAAGTTCTAATACCAGCCTTGCAACTGTTACCTCAACCGGCGTTGTAAGAGGTGTTAGTGCTGGAGCCGATACTATCATGTATTCTTTGACAAATGCTTGTGGTACAACAACCGTAAGTGGTGCACTGACGGTATTACCTGCACCAGATGCGGGAATCATATCAGGTGCTTCTTCAGTATGTCAATACGTTACAACTACACTCAGCAGCACTATTAGTGGCGGTGCGTGGACCAGTTCGGCCATGTCTGTTGCTACAGTAGATGGTACAACTGGTGTAGTAACGGGTGTTACTGCGGGTACCGTAAGTATATCTTACGCTGTAAATACAGTGTGTGGAACTGCAGTTGCCACTCACCCAATGACAATTAGCCCAGCTCCAGTAGCGGGTACAATTTCCGGCCCGACTGCGGTATGTCCGGCAACAACAATTTCACTTACATCTACAATTTCAGGGGGTACCTGGCGCGCAAGAAATGGCAATGCCAGTATTTCTACATCTGGAGTCGTTACCGGTATCACTTCAGGAACTGATGACATGGTTTATACCTATACAAATAGTTGCGGTTCTGATTCTTCAGTTCGGACAGTAACAATCAGCCCGGTTCCAAATGCAGGTTCAATTACAGGTCCTTCGAATGTTTGTACAGGGCTGACAATTACCCTGACTGATGCTGCAACAGGCGGAACATGGTATGCTACAAATGCTAGTGCTTCGGTTTCAAGTTCGGGCGTTGTAACTGGTGTTTCAACTGGAACAGATACAATTCGCTACAGGGTTATTAATTCCTGCGGATCAGATTCAGCTTCAAAGGTGGTGACAATCAGCCTTTCTCCTGATGCAGGTACAATTACCGGTGGTTCAGCAACATTATGTGAGGCAGGTTCCATTACCCTTTCAGATGCAATATCTGGCGGTACATGGACCGCAACCAATGGTAACGCAACCGTTTCAGGTGGAGTAGTTAATGGTATTACAACCGGCTTTGATACTATCCGTTATACAGTTACTAATAGTTGTGGTATTGATACTGCAACTCAGGTTGTATTTGTTAATGCATTACCTCATGCAGGTATTGTTTCTGGAATTGATACGATTTGTACAGGTATTTCTACCACGCTTACTACAACTGGCACAGGTGGTACCTGGGTGCGGTCTAACACTCATGCTTCCGTTACATCGGCTGGCGTAGTTACAGGTGTTAGTGGCGGAATAGATACAATTATGTACAACGTTACCAATGTATGTGGTACCGATATCGCCAGCCATCCTATCACCGTTATTCCTACGGCAACTGCGGCTCCAATTACCGGAGTGGTTACTGTATGTGAGGCTGCAAATATTACGCTTCATGAGTCTGATACAACAGGTGTATGGAGTGAAATAACTGGTCATTCAACGGTTGTAGGCGGTGTTGTTACCGGTGTGACAGCTGGTTCTGATACTATCTACTACACAGTTACAAATTACTGCGGCAGTGTAACTGCTTCTCATGCAATTACAGTAAATCCATTGCCACAGGCTGGTACTATTACTGCGGCTATTACAACAATATGCAGTGGTGACACAACAGCTTACATCGATACCGTGAGCGGTGCAGTATGGTCGAGCAGCGATGTTTCTGTTGCTACAGTGAGCATATTTGGTGGTGTACATGGTGTTGCAGGAGGATCAGCAATAATTTCTGTAACAGTTACCAATACCTGCGGTACAGCGATCGCTACTTTACCGGTGACTATTAATCAGACGCCAATAGGCGGTACTGTATTCGGTACTTCTAATGTTTGTGTTGGTTCTTACGTAACTTATGGCGATACTTTAGGAACACCGGGCGGTGCGTGGTCGAGCGCCAATACGTCTATAGCGACTGTTGATGCATCGGGTCAGGTATTTGGTGTATCTCCGGGAACAACTACTATATCTTATGTTATCGCAACTGCAACATGCGGAACAGCATATGCAACCAGGACAATAACAGTAAATACTTTACCATATACTGGAACTATTGCCGGTCCGATTTCGGTGTGTGTTGGTTCTAATATTACACTTACACACTCTGGTGGGCTTACAGGAACTTGGAGCAGTAGTACTACTTCTGTAGGAACTGTGACTACAGGTTCTCCTTCAAGCACAACAGTTCATGGTGTGGCTGTCGGAAACACTACTATTACTTATTCTGTAACTACTGCAACCTGTGGTTCGGCATACGTGACAGCGGTAGTTAGCGTACTTCCATTACCAGTTGCCGGAACAATTACCGGTGGCACTATAGTGTGTGAGAGCGCATCAATTGCACTTACCAACGTTGGCGGAACAGCCGGCGGAACATGGAGCAGCAGCGACACAACCAGGGCACATGTAAGTAGCGGTGGTGTTGTAACAGGTATTCTTGCCGGCAGTGTTACTATTACCTATACTGCAGTAACCGCTACTTGTGGCACTGCTTATACTACATTGGCTATGACTATTTCGCCATTACCTGTTCCAGGTACTATTACAGGGTTTGCAACTGTTTGTCCTGGTAGCACAACTACACTTACAGATGCAGCAACGGGTGGTGTATGGAGTATGTCTAACAGCCATGCAACAATTGCTTCTTCAGGCGTTGTACATGGAGTTACTTCCGGACTTGATACAGCAATTTATTCAGTAACTAATTCTTGCGGTACACGTCGTGCAACACTGCCTATGATTGTTGCTCCGCTGCCAGACGCAGGTTCAATTTCTGGCCCGTCTACAGTTTGTTTAGGATCATCTATTACGCTGGTCGATACTGTAAGCGGTGGTTCATGGATGAGCAGCAATAGCCATGCTACTGTATCTGGTGGTGTTGTGACTGGTATGTCAGTTGGTGCTGTAGTTATTTACTACTCAATCATCAATTACTGCGGAACAGCAACAATTGCTGACTCAATTATTGTGTTGCCAATTCTTACTCCATCGGTAGCTGTTACAACTACACCTTCAACTAGTGTTTGTACTGGTGATTACGTGACATTCACAGCAACCGCAACTAACGGTGGTACTGCTCCATCCTTCATTTGGGTACTGAACGGTGTTGTCGTAAGCACTACTTCTACTTTTGGTTACATTCCATCTACTGGTGACCATGTATCCTGCAAGATGATCAGTAATGCTCCATGCCGCACAGTTGACACTGCTTATAATCCAGGTTTGATTACTATGATCGTTAATGATCCGGTAACACCTACAGTGAATATTACACAGTCTAATGATTCGGTATCGTTCCTTGGTCAGGTTATTACATTTACTGCAAGCATCACCAATGGTGGTTCTGCTCCTACTTACCAGTGGGTAGTAAATGGGGTTAATGTACCGGGTGCAACAAGTGCAACATTTGCTTATGCAGTTACTGGTCCTTGTGTTGTAAGGTGTATACTGACAAGTAATGCTCCTTGCGTTGATTACCCATCAGTGACAAGTGATCCATTGGGTGTTTGGGCTGAAAGTGAGGGTCTAAATAACGTTCATGCATCTTTATACAGCATGAGCCTGTATCCAAACCCGAATAACGGTGTGTTTGTTTTAAGCGGTATTGTAAACAAGCAATCAAATGCTGACATCAATTTTGATGTGGTAGATATGACAGGCAAGGTGCTGTATTCTGGAAAGACAACTCCATTTAATGGTGCAATTAACCAGCAAGTTGATCTGGGTCAGAGCATCGTTCCTGGTCAGTACATGCTGCGTGTCGTTAACGAGAACGGTTCAGAGTTTATACATTTCAGCATTATGAAGTAATCATTCATATTGTTTCATAATCAGAAAAGTGGCATGCTTTGAAAAAGGCATGCCATTTTCTTTTTGTTTCGTCGTTGAGGTAATTTCTTGTTATTATTTTTGCGTAATGTGTGGCTTGTATGGATTATCTAATGGATGTTCTGTATTTTCGTATACCTGAATTGATATGAACGCCAGTATTCGTTTTTTCATTGTTTATGCTTCGTTGGTTATTCTGTCCGTGTTTACGGGGGGAGTGCCTATTGATACGCCGGCAGGAGATGTTAGCGGGTACAGTTTCGGAGATGTATTGGGTACCAGATTCCTTTATAATTATAGTTCTGGGTTCAACTCGAACACAGAATATCCTACACATTTAAAAAAGACGATCAGGACAAAGGCGCTTCAATCCGAATCGGAGCACTTCTGCCTTGTACCTGCAGCGTTTTCGGTAGTGGTTTTGACTTGCAACTCATGCGGGTGTTTTACAGGTTGTGCCAGCCAATGGTATTTTTCACCAGCAAATCCTGACAGTCATTTACGGGGTCCTCCCTCCCATATTTCCTGATTTTACCAGTATTCTACAGCAATGGCGGACCCTTGTAGCATATCCGGACTGATGTGCTCTGATTAATGCACCAGTAGCCGGGGAGTAGTTTCGGCTATGGTGTCCCGTGATTTAGTTATGTGAACTTTTGTTGACTAAATTTTATTTTTCTACTATGTAGTTGCTGGTGTAAATCGTGTTTATGCTGTAAATGACGTTGCAATTCAGATATTTTGGTATCTTTAATGTTGGTGTCGAATCGTTTTCACTTTTACAATTAGAATGATAATGGAACGTCTTAATTTACCGGCATTCCGACAATTAAGTATGTGCCTATTGGTGTGCTTTTTTGTCGCTGTGTCGGGAGTCCTGGACGGACAAACTATAACGTTAAATGATGTCGTGGGGCAGGCGCTTTCCAATTATCCGTTGCTGAGGCAGCGGAAGGCGGAGGTGGCTATGGATGCGGCCCACGTAACTACGGTACAAGGTAACCGGTTGCCGGGGCTTTTATTACAACAGCAACTAAATGCCGGCAGCGACAACCCAGTTTATGGAGCATATTTTTCCATGGGATTGGTGCCATCCACACCAGGTAGTTACAATACGTTGCACAGTGCTCCAATTGCAGGAGCGGTGTGCCTTGCGACCTTGAAATGGGAGTTTTGTAATTTCGGTTATTATAAGGCTCAGGGGAAGGAAGCGAATGCCAGACTGCAGGCTGGACAGGCTTTGATGGAGGCGGACAAGTATCAGGTTACAGTTAAGGTCGTAACGCTTTATTTTGAGTGGCTGAAGCAGTATAGGCTAATGCTCATTGCCGCAGATAACGTAGCGAGGGCTAACGTTATACTGGTTTCCATTAGGGCAAACGTAAACAGTGGTCTTAAACCAGGCGTAGACAGCAGCATTGCCAGCTCGTCGCTGGCGAATGCAAAGATTGGTTACCTGCAGGCATTGAATAGCTACAATTCAGGGAGGATTGGTCTTTCGGGATTTACAGGCACCTCCTATGGTGATGCGATGCCCGACACCAGTTTGCTGAGGAACGATGCGGGAGTTAACGGGGGTTATACTATACCGGATAGCAGATTAGTTCCAGAGGTACACCCGATATTGAATCAATACCGTAGTTTGGTTGACCTGCAATTGGCTTCGAATAAAACTATTTCCGCGAAGTATATGCCAAAGCTTGGGCTGAATTTCACAGATTGGGTACGAAACACTTCTATATCCCCGCTAGGGGTTTATCCGGATAACCTGACCTTCTCGTTTCCTTATAGCCGTAATAATTACCTGGCCGGGCTGAACTTTACCTACAACCTGGCAGATCTGAAACATCGACATGATGAGCTTGCCGAGGGGAAACTTGCAGCAGAGGCAAAACAGGAAGCGTTGAAGGGCGAGCAACAGTCCCTTGACGTATTGCTCGCACAAGTGAATGCTGCTTATTCGTCCACAATGGAGCAGCTTAGGGAAATACCGGTTCAGCTACAGTCGGCACGGCAGGCTTATGGCCAGCAAATGGCACTTTATTCAGCAGGTTTGAATACACTGATAGAGGTGACCAATGCGCAATACCTGTTGCAACAGGCAGAAACCAACTACGTAATTGCAGAAGACGACGTCTTACAGCTGTCGTTCATGAAGGCTGCACTCACCGGCCAGCCGGATATTTTTTTACAAAGACTTAAACAATAAATCATGAGCTTAGTATCAGCATCATTAAAGAGACCCGTTACCATACTGGTACTTGTCTCGGCTGTATTCTTCAGCTCATTGCTGGCAATACAGTCCATACCCATAGATATATTTCCCCGGCTCAACCTTCCCGTTATTTACGTAATAGAGCCATATGGCGGTATGACACCGCAACAAATGGAAGGGTTCTTTTCTACGAGGCTTCAGGACCAGTTCCTGTATGTGAGTGGTATTAAAAATATTACGAGCAAGAACATACAGGGCATCAGCATATTGAAGCTGACATTTTTTGAGAGTACCAACATGGCTGAAGGTACCGCGCAAGTTGCGCTACAGCTGAACAGGGCCATGAGTTTCTTTCCGGCAGGGGCGTTACCGCCTCAGGTGGTCCGGTTTGATGCCTCTTCTCTTCCGGTTGGAACGCTGGTGTTCAGTTGTGTGAACCGCAAGCTGGATGAGATCAATGATCTGGCTGCAACGCGAATACGGCCTCTTTTTGCGACAGTCCCGGGGCTTTCGGCGCCACCACCAATTGGTTCTAACCAGAGGACGGTAGTTGTCAATATTGATCCGGATAAGTTAAGGGCATTCAGCCTTACGCCAGATGAAGTTGTTGCTTCGATTGCGCACAATAATGTGATGGCGCCCTCAGGGAATATTCGTATTGGCAATACCATGTACATGGCCACAACCAACTCGCTGGAAAGCAGTGTAGAGGCATTTGGGGAGATACCCGTGAAGACGGATAATATCAATACGGTTTTGCTCCATGACGTAGGTACCATACAGGATGCGGCAGACGTTACGACGGGGTATGCCCTGATCAATGGACGGCGTTCC